>JANLOU010000352.1:0-11121 GCA_031366735.1 Candidatus Eiseniibacteriota bacterium | reverse complement strand
GGGTTCTATGACATCACCTCGTGGTCGTTGCCGGTGAGCTATGGCGTCAAAGTGTATGCCCTGCGCGAGCCGGGACCGGCCGGGGTGCTGTTGGCGGAGCCGGACCCCAATGTGCGCGACGAGTCGTCCGAGACGCTGCCCGATTCGCTCGCGGTGGGCGTGCCGTTCACGGCACGGACCTCGCGCGTGGGACCGCTGGTGTTCCGTGACAGGAACGGCGCCATCGCACTCGACCTGCGCGGGGCAGTGGAAGGCGGCGAAGCGAACACGGCCTATGTGTGGAGTTGCGTCGGCGACGGCGCTTCGCGCCTGGCGCTGCGACTCATGCAGGAGGACTTCCGCATCGCCACCGCGACGCGTCCGCTGCAGGCGGGCGGCCGCGACTATCCGCGGGGATCGTTCGTGGCGCGGGTGGAACGCAATCCGGCAGCACTGCATGCGCGTGTCGCAGCGCTCGCGCGCGATTGCGGGGTGCGCGTGCAGGCGGTGCAGTCCGCGTTCTTCGAGCAGGGCGATACCGGCGTCGGGAGCGAATCCATCGTGAGCCTCAAGCGACCCCGCATCGCAGTGTTGGTCGACGGTCCCGGCGGTTCCGACGCGTACGGCTGGCTCTGGTTCCTGCTCGAGCGTCGACTGGGGGTTCGTTTCTCGGCGGTGCCAGCAGCGAGCATCGGCCGGGCGCTGGAGAAGTACAATGTGTTGGTGATTCCCGATGGCAATGCCAGCGCCCTCGCGAGCCAACTGGATGTGGGAGCACTCAAGGGCTGGGTGCAGCGAGGCGGCGCATTGATCTGCTTGGATGATGCTGCCGAGTTCCCCACGCTCAAAAGCGTCGGGCTCTCGAGCGCCAAAGTGGTGGGCGTCAAGCCGAAGAAAGAAGGCGAAGCGGACGCCGAGGTCGACAGCGCCCGAGTCGAGGCGGCACGGCGACCGGAGTTCATCCCCGGCACCACCTTCTGGGCCACACTCGAGCCTCGTCACTGGCTCGCGTACGGCTTCCGCGACGCGCGGCTGCCCGTGCTCTTGCAGGGGCGCACGCTGTTGCAGCCTACCCAGGAGGGCGCCAATGTCCTGCGCTTCGATCGCACGCCGCTCACGCTGACCGGTTGGACCTGGCCCGAGACGGAGCGGCGCATGGCGGGGACATCGTTCGCGATCGACGAGCCCCATGGCGAGGGCCATGTGGTCATGCTGGCGGGTCCCGTGTTGTTCCGTATGTTCTGGCGCAACACCGAGCGACTGCTCACCAATGCGCTGATCTACGCCCCATCGCTGGATTGACATGGAAGCGCTTGGCAAACTCACGCCCGAAGCCTTCACACGGATCATCGCGCCGCATCTGGGAGCTTCGCGCGCCGAGGTGCTGGTGGGGCCGCGGGCGGGGCACGATGCCGCAATCGTGCGGATCGGCGCGGGCCGCGTGTTGGCGATCACGACCGATCCGCTCAGCGTGATTCCGGCGCTTGGGCCGGCGCGCTCGGCGCGGCTCGCCTGCCATCTCATTGCCAGCGATCTGTGGACCACGGGTATCCCACCTGCGTACGCGAGCGTGGATTTCAATCTGCCACCCGATTTCAGCGATGCCGCGTTCGAGGAGTATTGGCAGGCCATGAGTCAGGCGTGGCGCGAACTGGGGGTGGCGGTGGTGACCGGGCATACCGGTCGCTACGAAGGCTGCAACCTCAGCATCGTCGGCGCGGCCACGCTGGTCGGGGTCGGCGACGAGGGGCGCTACCTCACGCCCGGCATGGCGCAGCCCGGGGATCGCGTGATCGTGACCAAAGGCTTCGCCATCGAGACGGCGGCGGTTGCAGCGGCGCTGTGCCCCGAGCGTCTGCGTGAACGACTCGATGGTGAGGCGATGGCCCGGTTGATCGCGCTCGAGTCGCAGGTGAGTGTTGTGGCGGATTGCCGTGCGCTGTTGCGAGTGGGTGTGCACGACCGCGGCGTCTCCGCTTTGCACGACGCCACCGAGGGCGGCGTGTACGGCGGCCTGCTCGAACTCGCCAAGGCGTGCGGTGGCGATGTGCGCGTCGAGCGCGCGCGCGTGCCGTTGCGGCCCGAGGTGAGCGTGGCCTGCGAGGTGTTGGGGGTGGCTCCCGAGTGGTCGCTGGCCGAAGGCGCCCTGATCGCCTGTGTGCGGCCCCCTCATGTGCCTGCGGCGCTGGCAGCTCTGGCCGAGGAGGGCATCCCAGCCGCCGAGGTGGGCGAGGTGCTGCGCGGCACGGGGCGACTGTGGGTGAGCGAGGCCAACGGGCAGGTCACCGCATTCGACCAGATCCAGCCCGATCCCTACTGGGATGCCTATGCGCGCGCGCTGCGCGAGGGGTGGCGTTGAGCCGGGGTGGCTCATCGTGGCGCGGCGGTTGCTATATCCCTGAGCGCAAGGCGTGTCACCTCAGGCGGTGAGACGGGCAGTGAACCGGAAACGGCTTGTGATGGCGGAGTGAACCTCCGATGGGTCCGCGGACCGTGCGCGATCGCCGGGCTGTGTGAGCACCCTTATATGCCGACCAGAAGCATCACCTGTGAGTCGAACCTCACCACCGCCTGTTGCACCTGAGCCGGGGAGGCAGACCTTTCCATGAGAAGCGCATCGGGGAGGACCCGATCGTCGTGGATGCAGGAGCCCGCCATCGTGTCCTCGGGGCGGCCCAGGCATGATCTGCGCACCGAGATCTGCATCATCGGGGCGGGCATCACGGGTCTGAGCATCGCCTACCTTGCCGCCCGTGAGGGGCGCCGAGTCGTGGTGATCGACAGCGGAACCATCGGCGACGGCGAGACCGCCCGGACAACCGCGCATCTCACCCAAGTTCTCGACCGTCGCTACTACGAGCTCGAACGGCTCCACGGTGCGCGGGGCGCGAAACTTGCCGCGCAGAGCCATGCGGCCGCGATCGAGCGCATGGAGTCGATCGTTCGCCAGGAGCAGATCCCGTGCGGGTTCAAGCGTGCGAGCGCGTACCTGTTCACTTCCCGCGGGCAGAGTGGAGAAGAGTTGGAACGCGAGTTCGTTGCGGCTCGGCGAGCCGGCATCCAGGGTCTCGAATGGCTGGCCCGCGCTCCGGCCCTGCCGTTCGAGACCGGTCGTTGCCTGCATTTTCCGAATCAGGCCCAGGTTCATCCGGTGCGATACCTGCGGGGGCTTGTGGAGGCGATCCAACGGAACGGCGGGCTTGTCGTTGCTCGCGCCCATGCGAGCAAGGTCTCACCCGGCCGGCCGGGGCAGGTCACCGTCAAGGATGGGCCCACGATCGTGGCCGATGAGATCGTCGTGGCCACGAACACGCCCGTGCATTCCCGCCTCGCGATGCATGCGAAGCAAGCGGCCTACCGGACATTCGTCATCGGCTTGGCTATTCCGCGTGGCTCGGTCCCCGAAGCGCTGTACTACGACACGCACACGCCCTATCACTATGTGCGTGTGCAACAGCGGGAATCGCCGGGGTCGAACGGCGACCTGCTGATCGTGGGGGGCGAGGACCATCCGACCGGCATGCGTGACGACGCGACGATGCGTTGGGGATCACTCGAGCGTTGGACCCGCGAGCGGTTCCCCATGTGTCGCGAGGTCACCCACCGGTGGTCTGGGCAGGTGTTCGAGTCGCATGACGGACTGGCCTCCATCGGCCGGGACGGCAAGGGATCACACCTTTCGATCATCACAGGCGCCGCGGGCTCCGGCATGACCTACGGGATGGTCGCGGCCACCCTGCTCACCGACATGTGGAGCGGGCGCAAGAACCCTTACGCCGCGCTCTACGATCCCGCTCGCAAGGTTCGCAAGCGCAGGCCAGAACCGGCCAGCCTCGCGGGTGGATCCGATCACGACAGCGATCCAGCGCCGACGAAGGCGCGCACGCTCGCCTCGATCCCTCGCGGCGAAGGCGCGATCGTCCGCCGATCAGGCCATGCTTACGCCGTGTATCGCAATGAAGAGGGCGGTGTCAGTCGCCACTCCGCCAAGTGCACCCATCTGGGGTGCGATGTGGTCTGGAACTCGGCCGAGAAGAGCTGGGACTGTCCCTGCCATGGATCCCGCTTCGATCGCCATGGCAAGGTCGTCACCGGCCCCGCGATCGATGATCTGCGGCCCGTCTCGAGGGGAAGCCGAAAGCGGTGATGTGACCCGGCTCCCTGCGTAATCTGTACAATTGTCCAGCATGTTCTGCACGAATGGCGCCCGCAGAATCACTCAGTGCACATGCGGGGCGAGGATCTGGGTGAGGATGTCCTCGCCGGCGCCGCGGACCAGTTGCGGGTAGCGCAGGCCCTGCTTCCACGGCACGACTGCGGTGCGGAAGAACTCGCCGTTGTCGACCAGCAGCTCGATCGTACCGTTGGCCTGACTCGCCTTGAGCGCATCGCGAAGCAAGTCGGTGCTCCAGTGTCGTCCATTCACGCCCACCAGCTTCATGCCGGGGCCCACTCCTGCTTCATACGCCGGGGTGCCCGGGATCACATCTCGGATGAGCCCCTCCTTGTTCCAGCCCAGCCCGAGTGTGAACCACTCCCCGGCCCGTTCGTTCGCAGTCTCCGCGGCACGGGCCACCTCGCTCATGCTGTCGGCGTAGACCAGTGACCAGCCGCTGCCGCTGATGCCGGCCAGGGGCGGCAGCGCGGTGATCGAGTCCACCCGCGCGTGGAGGAAAGTGGTCCAGTCGTACGGGGCGACGCTCGTGAGTGTGCGCACGACATCGTCGAAGGTGTAGGGCTTCACCTCGGGCGCGCCGGTGCCACCATGGAAGGCCTTGCAGAAATCATCCAGCGACTTCTGCCCGTGGGTCAGCCGGCGCAGGGTCACATCGGCGTCCAGCCACAGCAGCAACCCTTCATTGTAGAAATCCGTGCCCCGACGCCACTTGCTCCACGCGCTCCGCGAGTCGTACAGGAGTTGCGCCTCGGTCGCGGTATCGGCCAGCGGGCGCCACTGGCGACCCTTCTGGACCGAGAGCATTGCGGCATCGTCGGCCAACTCTCCCAACGCCTGTTCGCGGGTGTACAGCCCACTGCGCGCGGCCAACACCCAGCCAAGGTACTGGGTGAGCCCCTCGTAGACCCACAACAACTCGCCCCGCATGGGCGAATGGAAATCCCCGGTGGCGAGCCCGCTCGGGCGGCGGTACTTGCCATTCCATGAGTGCACCAACTCGTGCGCCAACAAGGTGGCGTTGTCCAAGCGCACGGGCTCCTCGAGCCACAGGCGCTCGGGCACTCGGTCGTCGCTCGACTCGTGGTGCTCCAAGCCGAAGTGGGAGATATGGTCGCTCATCGGCATGAGGAAGTGGTACCGCCGGTAATGCGCCCCACCGAAGAGCGATCTCGCCTCGAGGAACAACTGCTGGAGCGCGATGATCTGTTCTTTGGGGATCGCGAGCCCGGCCCGGCTGTCGCAGGCCATCTCGAGCGTCTGCTGCATGCCGGTGCTGGACAGGTCGACATGACGGAAGTAGCGCCCACACAGCACGGGCGAATCCACCAGTGTGGTGAGCGAGCACTGCTTGAATCGCAGGCGCCCACCCTCGGTCGCGGCCAACGGTAGCGCGGTGCCGTGCTCCCAACCTGTGGGAAGTTCAACGCTGGCGACAATGTCCACCGCGTCCGAGCGGAGCCCCGCCGGGTACAACAACACCTGATTCCAGGACAACAAGAGCAGATGTTCGCTGGCCGAGGCGCCCGAGGAATAGCCGCCGGTGTCATCCGTGAGCAGATAGTCGAACGCGACTTCCACCTGCGTGACGCCCTTGGGTACGAGCATTCGCACGGTGCTCATGTCCACGCCATCGCGTTGCCAGTGCAAGGGCTTGCCCGCCGCAGTGATCACAAGCCCGACGATTTCATCGAGCGGGCCGGTGGGCGCGTGTTCCCCGGGGATCCACCGCGGGTAGGTCAACGCCAGCGGGCCCGGTCGCACGGGAAATCCCTGGCGCACATGCAGGATGTGGCGACCCGCGTCACGCGCATCGACATCGAGCGTGATCGGCATTGCTCGCGCGGGTTGGCTCGCGAGCATCAGGACGAACAGCGCAAGGCTGCGGTAGGACATGTCGACCTCGGGGCGAGCAGGGGGACCGGCTGGTGAGGAGCGCGCGGGCGACCGAACGACGGGCGTGACTCTATCAGGTCGCGCGGCATTTTCCGCCGGGCCGAGCTTCGCTTGCATCGGCGGCCATGAAATGGGCGATACTGTGGCGTGTCGCGGCATGCGGCCCACCGGCACCCGAGGAACGCCATGCGCATTGCAGCCATCGATATCGGCACCAACTCCATCCATATGGTGATTGCGGAATCCGTGCGCCAGACGGAGTTCGCGGTGCTCGACCGCGAGCGCGAAGTGGTGCAGGTGGGGCGCGGGTCGTTCGAGGCCGGGCGGCTGCGCGGCGGCGCGGTGCGGCGCACCGTGGCGGCGCTGCGCAGATTCGTGCAGTTGGCGCGACGCCACCAAGTGGACCGCATCCTGTGCACCGCCACCGCCGCCGTCCGCGAGGCCAGCAATGGCGGCGAGTTCCTGAAGGCTGCGCGCTCGGCTTCGGGCATCTCGCCGCGCGTGATCCCGGCCGAAGAGGAAGGTCGTCTCATCTATCTGGCGACCCGCGCCGCATTGCAACTGGACGCTCGCCCTTCGCTCATCGTCGACATCGGTGGCGGCAGCACGCAGTTGGTGGTGGCGGATCGAGCGCGTCTTCATCAAGTGGTGAGCGTGCCGCTGGGCGCGCTACGGTTGACCGAGACCCTGATTGCGCACGACCCCGCCACGATGCGCGAGCTCACGCGCCTGCAGCGACATATCCGCAAGCAGTTGCGATCCGCGTTCCGGACGCTCGGCGAAGTGAAGCCCGTGAGCGTGTTCGGGAGTTCCGGAGCGATCCACGCGCTGGCGCAGGTGGCCCACTGGAACGAATGCGGCGAAGGGATCCGCCAGATCAACGGGCATGTGTTCACCACGGATTCGCTCGAGCGCCAATGTCGACGCTTGTGGCGCATGTCCGAAGCGCAGCGCGAGAAACTACCGGGACTCGACGCCCACCGCGCGGAGATCATCGTGCCGGGCGCACTGGTGTTGCTCGAGGTGCTGCGGCAGGCCCATGTGAACGAGATCACGCTCTCGGACTTCGGGGTGCGCGAGGGCTTGGTCACGGATTGGCTCGAACGCCACGCACGCGAGGTGAAAGCGCTCGAGCCGGTCGAGGACCTGAGGCTGCGCAGCTCCCTGGGATTGCTCGCTCGCTTCGGCGCCGATGGTCCACACCCGCGCCATGTGGCCAAGCTGGCGCTGCGCCTGTTCGACGAGTTGCGATCGGAGCATGGACTGGGTGATCCCGAGCGTGGACTCTTGCACTACGCCGCGTTGTTGCACGATGTGGGCTCGGTGGTGGGTTACGACGGTCATGCGGAGCACTCGGCGTATATCATCCGTCACGGCTCGCTGCGGGGACTGGATGAGGCCGAGGTCGAGGTCGTGGCTTCGGTGGCGCGTTATCACGGCAAGCCCCGACCGCAGAAGCGTCGCGACGCGGATTACGCCTCGTTGGCCAAGCGGACGCGGCGCATGGTGAGGTGGTTGTCGGCGATGCTGCGGATCGCCGAGGGCCTCGACCGCAGCCACTATCAGTTGATCCGCGACCTGCGTGTGGTGCGCCGAGGGGACTGCGTCTCGGTGCTGGTCCGGGCTCGGCGGGATGCCCAGCTCGAGCTGTGGGCCGGTCGGCGGCGCGTCGAAGCGCTGGCCAGACTGCTGAGCGCTCGCGTGGAACTGGGGTTGGACCCGCGGGTCCATGCGACCCGGGAGGCGAGTGCGTCGGTCAGGCCGGTGAGCCGCGTTCGATCGGGAGGGGGCGCGAACGGAAGCGCGCCACCGCGTCGAGGCGCTCCGCTTCCAAGCGCGTGATGAGCCACTGCAGTGCCGTCGCCGTGGATTCATGTCCACGCCGCGCCTGCTCGGCGGCCAAAGCGAGCGCGCGGTCGCGCAGTGTTGCACGGTCCTGGATTTCGCCCAGGACTTTCTGGAACTCGCGCAGCATTTCGTCTCCGAGCATCTCGCCGCCGGCATTGGTGATCAGCGCCTCCTCGGCGTAGCGCCAGCGCTTCACCCACAGGCGCGCGTCGTGGAGCGCAGTGTCGGAGGCGCCGGGATGGGCCTCGAGCAGCGCAGCCAGCGCTTTGCGTCGCTGCTGCTCCACCCGGATCAGTGCGTCGCGTTGCGGATCGTGGGAAGGGGCAAGCGGACTGGACAACGGGCGCAGCGCGCGGCGCAGTCGGCGCGAGAATCGTTCCGTGCGCCATGGCGCCACACGGACCCGGAGTTTGGCGGCGTCGCGCTCGCGTCGCACTTCAAGCATGTGGACCACTCGCTCAAGTTCTGCTCGGATCTCGGGGGGCGCGGGTTCCAGGTGGGCGCGGATGAGAAGCGCATGCAGTTCCGCTTCGCGTGTGGCGCCGGCCTTGCGGCGCAGGGTCCGCAGGGTGCGAAGCGTGCGGCGGAGTGGTTTGGCCGCCAACAAACGCTGCCACACGAACAGGGCCGCCTCCAAGCGTCTCACCGCCACGCGCAGATCGTGAACGGCTTCGGAATCCTGTCCCTCCCGTACGCGGGAGGCCGTCCGCAGCAGTCGCGCGGCGCGGTGCATCAGGGCGGTGCGCAGCTCGCGTGTGAGGGGCGCCGGTTCGCCCGCAGCAGGAACAAGCACCTCGTTCAAATCGTGCTCACCGGATGCGGTCGTTGCGAGAGCAGGTCTGCGACCCGGTCGCACAGATCGCGCGAGATGTCGTCCACCTTGCGGGTAGCGTCGATGGTCTGGAATGCATACTCGCGCGCCAGCGTATCGAGCTCCTGGATGATGCGCCGCTGATAGTTCATGAAGGAATCGTAGAGATCGTCGCCCATGGGAAGGTCCATGCCCGACTCCCAGTAGTCGAACCCGCCGCCGTCCGCGAGCACGCGTGGCACCAGCTCATCCACGCCGATGCGCAGATAGAATGTGGCATCGGGCTTGAGCGCGAACGAGTACACCTGCTTGATCCAGTCGGGTTCAGCGCCGCGCACGATGGCCCGCGCGATGAGTGAGTACACATACCGATCCGTGAGCATGACGAACCCGCTGCGCAACGCCGGCACGATCTGCTGCTCCAAACGGTCGGCAAAATCGGTCGCATAGAACAAGTTGAACGCGTTCGAGCCGAGCGTGTTGCCCAGCTTGGCGCGACGGATGCCACGACTGGCCAGATCCGAGCGGGTCAGGCCCGTCTCGGCCACGGCGTAGCCCAGGCGCTCGAGGTGTGTGCGGAGTTTATTGATGTGCGTGGTCCGACCCACGCCGTCGGTGCCTTCGACCACGATGAGCCAACCCGACAGGTCGTCCAAGCGCACCCGCGGGATGCCTGTTCCGTAAGATTCGAATCGCTTCATCGCGATACCTCCGCGCGCGCGGGGTGCACGAGGACGGGCGAGTCGTGGCCCAGCGGCCCCGGGGCTTCGCCCGCCAGATAGGGCGTGATCAGTTGTCGCAGCGCGCGCTGCTGGACCTCGACGGGGCGCGTGGCGTCCATCACGGCCAGACCGTACTCCCCCACGATGTGCTCGTACTCTTCTTGGATGCTGCCTTGGAACATCTTGTAGGATTCGGTCACATCGGTGTGCAACCCCATGTCCATGCCCGCCTCGTACCACTTGAGTTTGGGCCGACCCGACAGGATCCGGTACAGCGCGACATCGAGGGGAACACGGAAATACAGGGCCAAGGTGGGCAGCGTCGCGAATCGATACAACGAGCGCACCCAACTGCGGTCGACGCCGCGCGCCACATCGCGCGCGAAGGCGGTGTACACATATCGATCCGCGAGCACGATGGCGCCTGCCTTGAGCGCGGGAATGATGTCGCGCTCGATACGGTCCGAGAAGTCCGTGGCGTGGATCAGCGAGAAGGTGAGCGGGGTGAGCAACTGGCGTTTCTTGCCCCGCGAAGTCGTGGTGCGAACGACCGGTGAGGAGTTCCACTCGCTGAACACCACCAAGTGCCCCTCGCTGCGCAACCACTGCGAGAGCAGGGTGAGTTGTGTGCTCTTGCCCGAACCGTCGATGCCTTCGACGATGAACAGCTTGCCCGGGTACGGGTTGGGTCTCTGCCCATAGCTGTGGACCGTGCTCATGCCTTGCTCCTTCTGCCGGCCAGTTGCCGGAGTGCGCGCGGAGGCAGGAACCAGCGCAGAATGCCGGCGCCGGCTGCTGCCTTGGAATCGAAATCGATGCTGCACGCGCCTGCCTTTTTGAGGGGCAGGGCGCAGGGGGCCCCGAACAATAGTACGCCAGCAAGTTTTCCCAGATCGGGCTCGTGCCCGACCAAGGCGACGACCCCATCGGCGGGCATGGCGGCAAGGGTCGTCATCGTCTTGCGCCACGAGCCGCCCGGCACCAGTGACTCGAGTGCTTCCGGGCCACCTTTGATGCCGGCGGTTTCCACCAGGAGTGCGGCGCTCTGCGCGGCGCGCGCCAGCGGACTGGTGAGCACGAGCGTCAGGCGTTGTTCCAGTTTCAGGATGCCGCGGATGGCCAGCCGGGTTCGCTCGATGCCGTTCTCGGTGAGCGGCCGGTCACGGTCGTCCGACCAGCGGAGCGGATCGCGCTCACCGGCAGGACCATGACGAAGCAGGATGAGGCGCATGCAAGAGCACTCGCGAGAGGTGGCGGGTGGGCTACCGGGGCACGATCAGCCTAGCATAGCGAACCCACGAGAACCCCTGATACACGAGGTTTTCGTTGCTGGAATCGCTCAGTGCCGAGGTCGACCAGTGGGGGCTTCGAGCACCGGTGGCGCACCCGGCAGCGGAACCAGCAGCGCTTCGGGCACCGTGCGCAGCGCCCGCGCGATGGGCATCAGGTCCTGTTCCCCATCATTCCAGGGCGACTTCCGATAGAAGAAGTCGATTCTTGCGCTGGGGCTCTTGGCGAAAGCGCTGTCGCTCGCGAGCCTGGCCCGGAACTCCTCGGCCAGCTTGGGGTCGTTCGCCAGCATCTGGCGCGCGACGGGCTCCATGACATAAGCCTCGCCGTATTCCTTGGGCTGGAAGATGGTGTCGAACGCATTCCAGGCCAGGAATCCGTCGGGCGACTGGGCCTCGCAC
>JANLOU010000342.1:0-1729 GCA_031366735.1 Candidatus Eiseniibacteriota bacterium | reverse complement strand
TCGACGAGGAGTCGCTGGTCCGCATCCTGACCGAGCCCAAGAACGCCATCACCAAGCAGTATCAGCGCTTCCTCGACATGGAGGGCGTCAAGCTCGACTTCACCGAGGATGCACTCCGGGCCATCGCGACCCAGGCCATCGCCCGCGGCACCGGGGCGCGCGGCTTGCGCGCAGTCATCGAAGAGGCGATGCTGGAGGTGATGTATGACATCCCTTCGAGGTCGGATGTGATTGGCTGCACCATCTCGAAGGAATGCATCTTGAATGGTGCTGCGCCGCTCCTCACTTTCCGCGGCGAGCGCGAGAAACGACGTAAGGAAGCCTGATCGGTGCGAGGTCACTCGCACATCCCGAGGGAATCACGGGCCGGTCGCTTCTGCGACCGGCCCTTTGTCTTTTCCAGCTGAGTGAGGAGTCCGCTTGTCACCGACCAAGCCTCGCAAGCGCGCCGCCGCGCCGAACGCAAAACCCGCATCCAGCGCGAAGCCCCCCAAGCCCACCCCAGCGGCCAAGGCGTCCGCGAAGCCCAAGTCGCGGGGCAGGAAGGACGACTCCGCCAAGGGCAGTCTCATCGAACTCAAGCGCGGCGAGGAGACCTTCAAGTTCCACGACCGCCTGCCGCTGCTGCCGCTGCGTGACGTGGTGGTGTTCCCGTACATGACGATCCCGCTTCTGGTGGGCCGCCTGCCGAGTATCAACGCAATCGAGAAGGCCGTGGCGCGCGACCGCATGCTGTTCGTGACGGCGCAGAAGCGCAGCGAGGTTGCGGATCCGCAGCATGATGAGTTGCACAAGATCGGCACGGTGGTGCGCGTGTTGCAGTTGTTCCGATTGCCGGATGGCACCATGCGTGTGTTGGTCGAGGGGTTGACGCGCGCCGAGGCGGTGCGCTTCCAGTGGTCGAACGACTACTACACGGTTCAGGTCGAGCCGCGCAGCGACGCACCCGAGAAGGGCGCCGAGACTGAGGCGATGACGCGACACACGCTCCAGTTGTTCCAGGATTATGTCCACCTGCATCGGCGCATTCCCGATGAAGTGTTGGCGACGGCGCAATCCATTGCCGATCCCGAACAGCTCGCGCACACGCTCAGCGCACACCTGCTCGTGAAGGTCCCGGCCAAGCAGAAGCTGCTCGAGGCCCGCAGCACGGCGGATCGCATGCGCTTGTTGTCCGAGACGCTCGCGGGTGAACTCGAGATCGTGCGCTTGGAGCGCAAGATCGAGGGTCAGGTGCGATCGCAGGTGCACAAGAATCAGAAGGAGTTCTATCTCAACGAGCAGTTGAAGGCGATCCGCAAGGAGTTGGGGCACCAGAACGAGTTCTCGAGCGAGCTCGAAGAGCTTTCGGCGGCGATCCGCAAGGCGAAGATGCCACGCGAGGTGCGCGCCAAGGCGACCAAGGAACTGGACCGCCTGTCGCGGATGAGCTTCATGTCACCCGAGGCCACCGTCGTGCGCAGCTATATCGACTGGCTCGCTGGGCTGCCGTGGCGTACGACGACGCAGGATGATCTCGACATCGCGAATGTCCAACGCGTGCTCGACGAGGACCACTTCGGACTCAAGAAGGTCAAGGAACGACTGGTCGAGTATCTGTCGGTGCTCAAACTGACAGGGAAGAACAAAGCCCCGATCCTGTGCTTCGTCGGGCCCCCGGGCGTGGGCAAAACCTCGCTCGGCAAGTCCATCGCGCGGGCCCTGGGGCGGCGCTTCGTGCGCGTGGCCC
>JANLOU010000552.1:0-5013 GCA_031366735.1 Candidatus Eiseniibacteriota bacterium | reverse complement strand
CCGCGCTCGTCCACGACCTGGGGAAGATCGGGCCCCAGCATCAGCACATTCTGCAGAAACCGGGATCCCTTTCGCACGAGGAGCAGCGAACGCTGCGCGCGCACCCCGCGGCGGGCGCCGAGATCGTCGCCAAGGTGCGGGCCCTGAAGCGTGTCTCGGAAATCGTCCGCTCGCATCACGAACGGCCCGACGGACTGGGTTACCCGTTCGGGCTGCGCTCGCAGGATGTTCCCGTGGGGGCGCGGATCCTGAATGTCGCCGATGCGTTCGACGCCATGACTTCGGATCGGCCCTATCGCCGAGCGCTTCCGATCGAGTCCGCGTTGCGTGAGTTGGAACGAGGAGCGGACACCCAGTTCGACGGCGAGGTCGTGCGTTGCCTGCTCCGGTTGCGCGAGGAAGGCGCCTTCGCACTCGTGCCCAGCCCGAGTTCCGAGGACCTCCAGTTGCTACGCCTCAGGACTCACGTGGGGAACTGATGCGCTATCGCGACGCAGGAGTCGACATCGCCCGCTCGGACAGCATCAAGGACGCGATCCTCGCGGAGATCCAGTCCACCTGGGGTGAGTCGGTCCAGCCACTGGTCGGCGGCTTCGCAGGCGTCATGCGATTCCCGGGTGAGGGATCGCTCATCGCTGCCACAATGGACGGTGTGGGCACCAAGCTGCATCTCGCGCTCGAGGCCGGCCGACTCGAGGATGCGGCCGCCGACCTCGTGTATCACGGCGCCAACGACCTGTTGGTGCATGGCGCGCGCCCGCTGGCCTTCCTGGACTACATCGCCCAGGCGCAACTCGCGCCAGAGGTGGTGCTCGCCGCAGTCCAAGGCTTGTCGCGCGCCTGCCGAGAAGTGGGCGCGGTCCTCCTGGGGGGGGAGACCGCGGAAATGCCGGACACCTACCTGCCCGGCGTGATCGATGTGGCGGGCTGCATGCTGGGGACCGTGGCCGCGACGCAATTGCTCGACGGATCGCGCGTGCGGGTCGGCGACCGCGTGCTGGCATTGGCGGGCACAGGGCTGCACACGAACGGATATTCGTTGGCGCGACGTGTGCTAAAGGCGTCGGGGCTGACGCTGTCCCATCCACTTCCGGGCGGCAGCGGCGAGAGCCTGGGCGATGCCCTGCTCGCGCCGCACCGCTGGTATGGAGCCGCGTTGTTGCCTCTGGTGGTTCAGGGCCGGATCCGTGCCATGGCACATGTCACCGGAGGGGGGATCGCCGGAAATCTGGCACGGGTGTTGCCCACCGGATGCAGGGCGAGCGTCGATCCGGCCGCCTGGCCCCGACCCGCGCTGTTCGATTGGTTGATATTCGCGGGGGGTGTACCGCAGGACGATGCCCGTACCTCGCTCAACCTCGGGGTCGGCATGGTGGTGGTTGTCGCGCCCGAGGACGACACCGAGGTGCAGCAAGCGTTGCGCGCAGCTGGGGAGACGGTCTGGAGTATCGGGACCATCGAGACGGGCGAGCGTGGCGTGGAGTGGACCCCCAGCTGATCCCGCGCTCCGTCCCGCGAGCCGGGCCGGAGGACGAGATGGACAAGCGCAGTCGCACCCCAGCCGCCATGAGTGCGCCCGTGATGTTGGGGGATTCGCCGATCTGGTTGGACCTGTTGGCGCAGCTCCCGCGGGCTGCCGCGAGTGGTCTGCCCGTGCTGTTGCTCGGCGAGACTGGCTCGGGCAAGGAGTTGTTGGCCCGAGCGCTGCACCTCATGAGTTCGCGCCGGACGCATCCCTTCGTTGCGCACAACTGCGGCGCCACGCCGGATACGCTGATCGAAAGCGAACTGTTCGGGCACGCGCGCGGCGCATTCACGGGCGCCATTGGGGACCGCGAAGGGCTGTTCGAGGCGGCCGAGCGAGGAACACTGTTCCTCGACGAGATCGGCGATGCCAGCCCCCTGCTCCAGATGAAGCTGCTCCGGGTGCTGCAGGAAGGGGAGGCGCGTCGTGTGGGCGACACGCGTGTGCGCACGGTCGACGTGCGGATCGTGGCGGCGACCCACCGTCCGCTCGAACGGGCGGTCGGGAATCACGCTTTTCGCGCCGACCTGTTCTTCCGGCTCTCGGCGGTGCGGCTGCGCCTGCCCGCCCTGCGCGAGCGCGGTCGGGATGTGCTGCTTCTGGCGCGACATTTCCTCGCCGAGGCGGCTGCCGCGGAGGGTTGCGATGTGCCCCTGCTCGATCCCGGGCTGGCGGAACGACTTCTGGCCTACGCCTGGCCCGGGAATGTACGGGAGTTGGCGAATGCCTGTCAGTATGCCGTGCGCGTCGCCGGAGCGAGGGGTGTCGTGCGTGCGTCGCATTGGCCCGACGCGCCCTTCAGTGATGCGGTGGCGGAGGGTGCTGGTCTGGCGGCCGAGACTCGAGCGCTGGAACAGCGTCGGTTGCGCGAGATGCTGCATCGCACGCGTGGGAACAAGACTCAGGCCGCGCGAGCGCTGGGATTGTCCCGACAGGGGTTGCTCAAGAAACTGCGGCGCTACGGCTTGCTCGAACATGCAGAGGATGCGGCGCTTGACGCTGGCGTGGGCGCTGACTAGCGTCGCGGGGCGGTGACGCTCCATGGCTGGGGCGTGGCGTGGTCCACCCCTGCTTGGAGGTCATGGGGCGAAGAAGAGGTTGCGCGTCGCTTTGGTTGGCGTTGGAGCCGCAGCCCAGATCAACCATATTCCTGCACTCAAGAAGCTCGAGGGGGTGGAGTTGGTCGCTCTGTGCGACCGCGACCCGGAGAAGGCCCAGCGCGTGGCGCAGAAGTTCGGCGTGGCGAAAGCCTACAACCGCTTCGAGGATCTGCTCGACGACGACACGATCGACGCGGTGGACATCACGACCCCGAACTTCCTGCACGCTCCGATGGCGTCGGCTGCGCTGGAGGCGGGCAAGCATGTGTTGTGCGAGCGACCGCTGGCGCGCAGCGCTGACGAAGCAGCAGCCATGCTCAAGGCCGCCAAGAAGGCGGAGCGGACGCTGATGTGCGCGGTGCAGCATCGCTTTCGCGCGGACGCCCAGCTGTTGCGCAAGTTCGTCGATAAGGGCGACCTGGGCGAAATCTTCCAAGCCAAGGCGGGCTGGCTCCGCCAGCGGACGGAATGGGACTCCGATGAATGGCGGCGGACCAAGCGCGAGTCCGGTGGCGGTGTCGTGCTGGACCTGGGTTTCCAGATGCTCGACCTGTCGCTGTGGGTGCTCGGGGCTCCCGAGGTGGTGAGTGTCACGGCCAGCGTGCATCGCAGCGGCAAGGGTGAAGTCGAGGACTCGGCGATCGCTTTCCTGCGACTCAAGAGCGGCGCCACCCTCACGCTCGAGCTCACATGGGGCCTGCTGATGGAGAAGGACTTCGCCTATCTCAACTTGTTCGGCTCGGGTGGAGCGGCGCTGCTCAATCCCTTCCGGGTGCACAAGGGCATGCACGGCACACTCGTGAATGTCACGCCGACGCTCGAGACTTCGCGCAACCAGTATCGGCAGTCC
This sequence comes from Candidatus Eiseniibacteriota bacterium, assembly GCA_031366735.1. Lineage (GTDB taxonomy): Bacteria > Eisenbacteria > RBG-16-71-46 > RBG-16-71-46 > RBG-16-71-46 > CAIXRL01. The sequence goes on along the minus strand of JANLOU010000552.1, from coordinate 1,538 downwards.
ATGGAAGACCAGTTGCAGCACTTCGCGGATTCCGTCCGGGCAGGCCGCAAGCCCATGGGCGCGGCCGAAGAGATCCTCCCGGTCATGCAACTCATGGACGCGATCTACCGCAGCGCCGAAGCGGGCAAGGAAGTGAAGCTCGGGTGAGGGCGCACTCGCGCCACGATGGGATCCTCGCCGCCGCGTCGGGCCTTGTGCTCGGGGCGGCGTTCCTGCCCCTGCCGCTGGGCTTCCTGGCTTGGTTCGCGTTGGTGCCGTTGTTGGCAGTGCTCGAGCGTCGGGTCGCCGACGGCACGGGGTTGCGCGGATTGTTCGCGCTGGGATATGTCGGGGGACTGGCATTCTTCCTCACCGGGACCCACTGGCTGGCCCTGCTCACCGATGTGGCGATGAGCCAGCCGTGGCTCAAGTATGTGGCATGGTTCGCGGCCGGGGCGTATCTGGCGCTGTTCTGGGGGCTGGCCAGCCTGCTCGCGGGCCTGGCTTCGCGCCGAGCCGGGGTGCCGGCGCGATGGACTTTCGCGGTTGCGATGTTGGTGGTCGAGGAATTGCGCGGTTTTGGCGAGATGGGCTTCCCGTGGTTCCAGCCCGGTTACACGCAACACGCGTTTATCCCCGTGCTTGGGTTGGCTGCGATCGGGAGCGTCACGCTGGTGACGCTCTGGCTGCTGCTCTTGAATGCCGCAGTGCATCAGGCGCTCCTGCGTTGCACCCCCGCTCGCGTCGGGCTCGGCCTCGGACTGCTGGTGTTGCCCTGGGCGGGTGCGCTGGCGCGTGGCCCCGTGCCGAGACCGACCGAACGCCCGAGTGTGGCGCTCGTACAGGGGAATATCCCCGGCGAGGTCAAGTGGTCGGGGCATCACCAGCGCCAGATCCTCGACACCTTTCTGGCGCTGTCCGATTCCGCCACCCGCATGCAACCTCATCCGGCACTGATCGTCTGGCCCGAGACCGCGACTGGCAGCTACATGCGCAAGCAAGTGGATCAATCGATCGCCATGGCACAGTTCGCATCAAGTCACCGCGTGGCGGTGTTCTCCGGGTTCGCCGACTACGAATATCGGCCGGATGGCACGCCGAAGGCCTGGAATGCCGCGGGGCAGTGGAATGCGGATGGGTCGCTCTCCGAGGTCTACTCCAAACGACATCTCGTGCCGTTCGGCGAACGGGTTCCGTTCCAGGCGATCCTGCCTGCGCTGGGGAAGATCGACTTCGGTCAGGCGGAATGGACCCCGGGAACCGCCACGGTCCTGTTCGAGAGCCCAGCGGGAAAGTTCTCGTGTCTGGTCTGCTTCGAATCGATCTTCCCGGAGTTGGCCCGACGGGATGTGAATGCGGGCGCGCGCTGGTTGGTGAATGTCACGAATGACGAGTGGTTCGGCAATAGTGCGGCACTCTATCAGCATGCCGCGATGGCTCCATTCCGTGCGGCTGAGAATGCCGTGCCGTTCGTCCGGTGTGCCAATACGGGGCTCACCCAAGTCATCGACTCGCGTGGGCGCGTGGTGGCCCAGGTGCCCGTGTTCTCGCCCCAGATC
>JANLOU010000272.1:0-21548 GCA_031366735.1 Candidatus Eiseniibacteriota bacterium | reverse complement strand
TGTGGCGCTCGCTGCGCCGGCGCGCGCAGGTCTCGAAAGTGCCGGCACTCGCGCTGCCAGTTTCCTTGCGCAGGGCGCGACTCCCGCGGTGATGGGTATGGGCGGCGCGGCACTCGGGCTGTCGCACGACTTGACCGGCGCGGGGCTCAATGTCGCCGCGTTGGGCTGGATCGGCGAGCAACAACTGGCAGTGTCCCATGCGCAGCTTGCCGACCAGACTTCGCTCGATGGGGCAGCGCTCGCGGGCCGACTGAGGGGCGGGGCCCTGCGCTATGGGCTGGCAGCGCAGTATCGTAACGATGGCGATATCGTCGGCCGCGACGCGAACAACCGCCCGACCGAAGATGTCGTCGGGCAGAGCCTGGCGATGTCGGTGCAGCTGGCCCGCCCGTTCGGCCCGCATCTGACCCTGGGTGGAGCCGCCAAATACATTGGCGAGCATGTGGGCCAGGTGCACGGCAATGGCTTGGCATTCGATGCGGGCGTGCAGCTGCAGTTCGGCATGCTCGGGTTCGGCCTTGCGGGGCAGAACTTCGGCGGCGGCATGATCTGGGACGGTGTTCGGTGGCGCATGCCAGCGAGCCTGGGCGCGGGCATTGCGCTCGACCACGCCGCGAGTGGATTGCGTCTCGCGCTCGATGTGAATGTGCCGAGTACCTACGCCCGTGATGTGCGCGTGGGCTCGGAGTGGCGCCTGCGCGACCGCCTTGCGCTGCGGGGAGGCTGGCGGCACCTGTTGGGTGCCGGTTCGGACGAGCGCCTGAATGGCCCCGGGTTCGGGCTCGGGCTGAAGGCCGGTTCGATCTGGATGGACTACGCGTTCCAGGTGGGAGAGGCCGGCACGAGCACGCACCGTGTCTCGCTCAACCTGCGACCGGGCCGCGCGCTGCAAGCGCTCCCGCCCAGCGCCGTGGCGCGTCCCGCGCACCGCGCCGAGAGCGCCACGCCCCAGGACGCGCACCACCTGGACTGAGCGTTTTGCGCCGGGGGAGACCGCGCAGAACGCCGGTGTGTTCGTGCGGTTCGCATCACTCGGTCCCCGGACACTGGCGGCGACAGGACCCGCCGCGGACCGCGCTTCGGTTCGCAGCGCCCACTCCCACCACGACTTGCGTCGACGGGGTCACCGCGTGCGCCGCCGCAGCCGATGCAGGCATACAAGCTGCTCTATGGCAGCGGCCGCGGCATCGGACCGTGGTGCGGCTCATCGCGCACTGCTCGCGCGGGACTCCATCGGCAGGGACGGTCGCGCAGGGGCTCTGCGACCCAAGGGAGATAGAGGATGTCGATCCGTCGCATGGGACTGGCTCTCGCGCTGCTGCTCGCGCAGGGGATCGTCGCGCCTGCCGCTGCGCAGATCACCGACACGAGTGTGCGCCTGCAGTGGACCGCTCCCGGCGATGACAGCCTCTCGGGCACCGCGACCGAATACGACCTGCGCTGGTCCACCTCGGCCATCAGCTCGCAGAACTTCGCCTCGGCGACACGCGTCGCGGGGGTGTCGGCGCCACTCGCGGCCGGGACATCGCAGATGTTCACGGTCACGGGCCTCGCGCCGAGCACGCAATACTGGTTCGCGCTCAAGACCGGCGACGAGCGAGGCAACTGGTCGAGTGTCTCGAACATCGTTTCAGCCACGACCACCACCGACACGGAGCGGCCCGCGCCGCTCGCCGTGACCGTGAGCGCCAGCACCAGCAGCACGGTGACGCTGACCTGGTCCGCGGTGGGCGATGACAGTCTGGTGGGGACGGCCGCCCAGTACGATGTGCGCTGGTCCACCGCGATGATCACCGAGGCGAACTGGGCGAGCGCGACTGCCTCCTCGGGCGAACCCGCGCCAGCGGCACCCGGCACGGTCCAGAACTTCGTGGTCTCGGGGCTCGATCGGAGCGTCGACCTGTACTTCGCGGTCAAGGTGCGCGACGACGCGAATCAGTGGTCGGCCCTCTCGAATGCTCCGCGTGTCGATCGCCTGCTCGACACCGCGCCGCCCTCGACGCCTTCAGGGGTGGTGGCCTCGCTGCAGTCCAGCGACCCCTCCCGCGATGTGCGCGTGCAGTGGTCGAATAATCCCGAGGTGGATCTGGCGGGCTACAATCTGTACCGCGCCTACTCCCAGGGCGGCCTGTTCACGAAAGTGAATGGCTCGCTACTGCTCACGAACCAGTATCTCGATGCGGGCCTGCCCGACAGCGCGCAGGTCTGGTACAAGGTCAGCGCCGTCGATGCTGCCAGCAACGAGAGCGCGCGCAGCGCGGCGTTCCGCGTCTGGCTCGCCGGCGGGGGTGTGGTGGCGTGGAAGCTCCAGCCCGCGTATCCGAATCCCAGTTCGCTGGGCGCCACGGTGAACCTGCCACTGGAAGTGCCGGTTTCTGGACCATTCGAGGGGCGCGTCGAAGTCCTGAACAGCGCTGGCGAACGCGTGCGCCTGATCGAGCTGCGAGGTCTCACGCCGGGCCCGACACAGGTGGCATGGGATGGCCGCAACGAAGCCGGGCGCGAGACTGTGCCGGGCGTGTACCGAGCCTGGCTCGTGGTCGGCAGCAACAAGCAACTCGTGAAGCTGGTGCGCACGCCGTAGGGCAGCCACCGAGCGCTTCCGCTCACTCACCGGCCCGGTGTGTCCACACGACACACCGGGTTTCGTGCGAGTGGGAATCGCACCCTGCCGGCGTGCGTCCTGCATGGCCACGGGACGAGCGCCGGTGCGCTCTGCACGCGTCGGGCGGGTCGTGGGCTCGGCCGCGGATCCCGCGCCGATCGTTAGCACGCGCAGCCGCGCGCCTTTACGCGCCGCCTCGGAGTTCTGCGCGTTGGCGGCACGGTCGCTGCTTTGTTCCGGCGGCCTCGTGGCCTCGGATGGGTTCACGGCGCGACAGGACTATGGAGACGACCCCCATGCACCGCATCCGCCTCACCTGCTGCGCGCTGTTGCTGTGGACCGTCGGCGTCGCGCACGCCGGCATCGATAACGCCGGCACCACGGCAGGCAACTTCCTCTCCGTTGGCTCTGGCGCATCCATTCTGTCCATGGGTGGAGCGACACTCGGCTCCGGGACCGACCTGCACGCGGCGGCCTGGAATCCCGCAGCACTCGGCTATCTGTCCGAGACCCAGTTCGCGGTCGGGCACTCCGCGCTGGCGATGGAGTCGGCACAGGAATGGCTCGCGGCGGGCGGACGACTCTCCCACGGTGCGACGCGCTGGTCGGTGGATGCGTTGTACCAGAGCGAAGGTGGCTTCGAGGGTCGCGACGCGCTCAACAACAGCACGGGGTCATTCAAGGTTTCGAACATGGCGCTTGGCGCTCGCCTCGCGCGGCCGTTCGGCAATGCGATGCATGCCGGTCTCGGCGTGCGTTGGGTGAATGAGAACCTCGGCGACGCCAAGGGTTCGGGACTGGGCTTCGACGCGGGGCTGCAGGCGCACTCGGGTCCGTTCGGGTTCGGTCTGGCGGCGCGCAATGTGGGCGGCAAGTTGAAATATGCCGCGGGCTCCTACGACCTGCCGGGCGTTTTCGGCGCGGGCATTTCGTGGTCGCATCCCACCGCGGGTGTGCGCGTGAACCTCGATGCCAACTTCCCGAACGCCTACTACAACGATGTGCGCCTGGGTGCCGAGTGGCGCTGGCAGGATCGCCTGGCGCTGCGCGCCGGCTACCGAAAGGAACTGAACGCGCCGAGCGATGAACCCCTCTCGGGCCCCTCATTCGGCCTTGGAGTCGGCGCGGGTGGGATGTGGCTCGACTACGGCTTCCTGGTCGGAGGTTCCGAGGTGCAGGGACAGCACCGGATCGGCCTCACCTTCCGCCCCGGCTTGCTCAAGGGTGGTCTGGCCGCGGCGGCCGAGCCGACCGTAGAGCCTTCGCACCGGCGTCCGCCATCCGAGCCGGTCGCGCTCGCGGATCCGACGCCGTCGACCGGAAAGCCTCTGCGCCTCACGCTCGTCGCGGATGCGAGCGCAGGGCCAAGCTCACGACGGGCGAGCGAGCCCGAGGCCCGTTTGCTTGTGGCGAGTCGACCGGTGCGCGCGCCGAAGTTGATGGTGTCCGATCCCGAGCGCGAGCCGAGTGCCAAGCGGGAGTCGAAGCCGAAGCAGGCAGCATCGGTCGGGGCGGCGCCGGTGGCAATGACCGACGAGGTCGCGCCGATCAAGCAGCCGTCGGTCGTCGAGGCTCAACCCGTGGCGAGCCGCGCCCCGCAAGTCGAGATTGTGCGGCCTGCGCCGGTCAAGGCGCCCGAAGTCCCGACGCCCAAGCCGGTCGCGCGTCCCACCGTGGTCGTGGTCAAGGCGGGGGAGACCCTCGCCGGGCTGGCGCGGCTTTACGAGAACTCGGTCACGGCGCTCATGATGGAGAACAATCTGGTGTCGGATCAGGTGAAGCCGGGGCAGAAGCTCCGGTTGCCTCCTGCGGGCCGTCGCTGACGCTGGTTGGACACTCGCCCCGCAACGAGCCGTCCCGTCGCGGCTGCACGCCGCACGGGCACTTTCTCGTAGGTCAGATGCGCCCAACCACCAGGGCGCGCCCGGCGAACGCAGCGGCAATGCCCAGCGCAATAGAGCCGAACGCGTAGAGCGCTGCGGCGCTGCTCTGGCCGCCGCGCAGGAGCGCGAGCGTCTCGTAAGAGTATGCCGAGAAGGTGGTGAATCCACCGAGCACGCCGGTCACGAGCAACAGTCGCAGCTCGGGCGAGAGGCTCGTCCGCTCGCTCGCCATCGTCATCAGCGCGCCGATCGCGAAGGAGCCCAGAACATTCACGAGGAGTGTCCCGTAGGGGAAGGTATTCGACGGGGTCAACCGCTGCGTCCACCCCGTGATCAGCCAGCGCAGCACACTGCCGAGCGCTCCGCCCAGCGCCACCAGCGCCGCGTACTTCACAACGGGAACGCCCCCTCGAACTTGGTGCCGAGTCCAAGCGAGAGTGCGTACTTCATCTGCTCCTCGATGTGCGGCGGCATCTGGGCGTAGACATCGGTGAAGATCGTCTCGAGCCCGGGTGGGGGCATGGCCTCGGCTTCGGTGATCGCCTTGGAGATGGTCTCGTTGATTTCGGCAGTCCAGTGCTCGAGGTCAGTGTCGGTGAGCAGGCCCTTCGCGCGCAGGAACGCATCGAAGCGGGTGACCGGGTCGCGCTCCTCCCAGTACCGCACTTGCTCGGCTTCGCGGTAGCGCGCGGGATCGTCACTCGAGGAGTGGCCGGCCATCCGGTAGGTGACTGCCTCGATGAGCGTTGGCCCTTCGCCTCGCGCGGCGCGAGCGACCGCTTCGCGCTGGGCTGCGATCACGGCAAGCAGGTCGTTGCCATCGACGCGGATGCCGGGCATGCCATACGCCACCGCTTTGATGGCGATGCTGGTGGAGACCGTCTGCGCCGAGAGCGGCACCGAGATGGCCCATTGGTTGTTCTGGCAGAAGAACACCGCCGGTACCTTCCAGACGGCAGCGAAGTTCAGCGCAGCATGGAAATCACTCGACGAAGTGCCCCCATCGCCGATGTATCCCACACACACCACATCGTCCTGCTTGAGCTTGGCCGCGTAGGCAGCACCCATGGCGTGCACCAGTTGCGTGCCAATGACGCTCGACCACGCCACCGAGTTCACCTTGCGATCGCTGAAGTGCATGGGCATCTGTCGGCCCAGCAACACATCGCCGCTGTTGCCGATCAACTGGCAGATGAGTTCCTTGAGCGTCGTGCCGCGCCACAGGCACACGCCCGTTTCGCGCAGCGCGTGGAACACCCAGTCCTGGGGCCGAAGCGGATACGCCGAGCCGGTGATCGCGGCTTCCTGCCCAGTGGCCATGCCGTAGAAGCCGATGCGCCCTTGTCGCTGCAGGGACAGCATGCGCTGGTCGAACACTCGCATCATCACCATGTGGCGATGCAAGCGGCGCAGGTCCTCATCCGGCACCGCAGGGACTTCGCCGACCACGCGGCCCTTCTCGTCCAACACCTGGTGCAGCGTCTCATCGAAATTCATGTCAGATCTCCGGGGGAGAGCCAGGCCGCGGGCGTCTGCAGCTTCTCGATCAGGGCGTACATGAAATCCGCGCCCACGGCGCCATCCACGACGCGGTGGTCGAGCGAGAGCGACAAGTTGCCAAGGTCCCGCACCACGATCTGGCCATGCACGACCGCGGGCTTCTGCGAGATCGAATGCAGGCCCAGAATCGCCACCTGAGGATGGTGCAGGATGGGCGTGGCGAGCACTCCGCCCTTGGTGCCAGTGCTGGTCACGGTGAAGGTTCCACCCTGGAGCTCCTCGAGCTTGAGCTTGTGGTCGCGCGCCGCGGTGGCCAGGCGGTCGATCTCGCGCGCGACGGCGAACAGGCCCAAGCGGTCGGCGTCGCGGACGATGGGGACCGTCAGGCCGTCGTCGGTGTTCGTGGCGAGCCCGAGGTGGTAGTAGCCCTTGAGCACGATCTCGTGGGTGGCGTCATCGAGCGAGCTGTTGAGCAGCGGGAACTGTTGCAGGACCGAAGGCAGCGCCCGGAAAATGTAGGCGAGGTAAGTGAGCTTGACGCCCGCTGCCTCGGCCGCGGACTTCGCGCTTGCGCGATGCTCGACCAGCGCGGTGAAGTCGCACTCGGCCACAAAAGTGAACTGGGCAGCGGTGGAGAGCGAGTGGCGCATGTGTTCTGCGATGCGGCGACGCAGCCCGCGCAACGCGATGCGCGACTCGGGCCCCTGCGCCATCGCGGCCGCCGGCGTGCCGGCTCCCGAAGCGCGGGCGCTGGCTGCGGAGTGGATATCGTCGGCGGTGATTCGCCCGCTCGCGCCCGAGCCGCGCACGGATTCGAGCGGCACGCCCAGTTCCTTCGCCAGCGCGCGCACAGCGGGCGTGGCCTCGACGCGACCCGACGCAGCGGCGGCGGGCGGCGTGCCCGCCGTCGCGGTCGCCGCGGGGGTGGGCGCGTGCGAGGGGGGCGGCGGCGCGGCTGCTGCGACCTCGCCGGCCACCGCGATCGAGATGATCGTGGTGCCCACGGGCACCATCGCGCCCTCCTCCGCATGGATGGCCTCGACCGAGCCGGTCCGCGGGCTGGGAATCTCCACACTCGCTTTGTCCGTCATCACCTCGACGAGCGGTTGGTCCTCCTTCACCGACTCGCCCACTTTCACGAGCCAGCGGACGATCTCTCCCTCCGCGACGCCTTCACCGATATCCGGAAGCTTCACATCGTAGGCCATGGATCCCTCGGTCAGTAGCTCATCACATGTTCGAGCGAGGCGAACACGCGCTTGGCGTCGGGCAGATAGCTATGCTCGAGCGTGTAGGGGAACGGGGTGTCGTATCCCGTGACGCGCAGCACGGGGGCCATGAGCGAGGTCAGCGCGCGCTCGGCAATGAGCGCCGACAGTTCGGCGCCATAGCCGCAAGTGCGCGGCGCCTCGTGCACGATGACCACCCGGCCGGTCTTGCGCACGCTGGTGAGCACGGCCTCGGCATCGAGTGGCACCAGTGTTCGCAGGTCCAGCACCTCGATGTTCCAGCCGCGCTCCGCTGCCAACGCGGCGGCTTCGAGCGAGGTCTGCACCATCGCTCCATAGGTGAGCACCGTGGCATGGTCACCCTCGCGCGCGATCCGCGCCTGGCCGATGGGGGTGAGATAGGAGCCCTCCGTAACTTCCTCTTTGAGGGTGCGGTACAGCCGCTTGGGCTCCAGGAAGATGACGGGGTCCTCGCCCGCGAGCGCCGACAGCAGCAGGCCCTTCGCGTCGCTGGGAGTGGACGGAATCACCACCTGCAGGCCCGCGGTATGCGCGAAGTAGGCCTCGGGGCTCTGCGAATGGTACAGCCCCCCGCGGATCCCACCGCCAAAGGGCGCGCGCACCACAACGGGACAGCTGTATTGACCCGCCGAGCGCCAACGGAACTTGGCCAGCTCGCTCACGATCTGGTCGAAGCCGGGGTAGATGAAATCGACGAACTGGATCTCGGCGACCGGCCTCAGGCCATACAGCGCCATGCCGATCGCACCCCCGATGATGCCGTTCTCCGCCAGAGGCGTGTCGATCACTCGCTCGCCACCGAACTCGGCCTGCAGTCCTTCCGTGACACGGAACACGCCGCCATTGCGGCCAACATCCTCGCCCAGCACCACCACGCGCGGATCCTCGCGCAGGGCCACGCGCAGCGCGTCGGTGATGGCCTGGACCATGGTCATCTGAGGCATCAGGGGCTCTCCGTGAGGTGGGGTCGGGACACGGCAGGTTAGCCGAGCGCGGAAGGAGGCGGCAAACGCGCCGGCGCGCCGGTACGGTCTGGGTCGGAGCAAGCGAGCGCGAGGCGGGGGACACGGATAAAAGATTAGCCTAGACAAATAAAAAAGTTAGTGGTAACTAATACTGACGCCGTCCCCTTCCGTTCCATCCCCGAGGATACCCATGCTGCGCATCCGCATCCTCCGCGTGACCGTCGCGCTCCTGCTGCTGGGCGCGACCCCCATGCGTGCGGCCGAGCCTCTCGAGACCGACCGTCCCGATGCGGCGGAGGGCCCCGGCGCCGTGCCACTGCATCGCTTGCAAGTGGAAGCGGGGATCACGCTGGCGAACACTCCGGACCTCACCGTGGGCGAGATCCTGCTGCGGTACGGCATCGCTCGTACTGTGGAACTGCGGGTGGGACTGCCGAGTTGGGCCTCGGAGCGATCCGTGGTCTTCGAGTCGGCGCCGGACGGATGGCCCCGGCCGCAGTCCGCTGCCACCACGGGTTTCGGTGACTTCAGCCTCGGCGGCAAAGTGGAGCTGCCCTCGCCCCATCCGCGCCTCGCGCTGGGCGTGTTGGGCGGCGTCACATTCCCGACCGGCGAACCACCCCTGGGTGGGGATGGTCTGAGCACGGACCTGATCCTCGCAGGCAGTCTCGAGCTTGGGCCGTTCGCATCGCTGGCGGTCAATGTGGGCGCTGCGCGGGAACGGGCAACGACCGGCTCCGTGAATGCGGTCTCCCTTGGGCTGCGGCTCTCGCCGCGCTGGGGCAGCTATCTGGAATGGGCGTTCACCAACTTTCGCGCTGAGCGCACCCACCACTTCGATGGGGGTCTCACATTCCTCGTCCACCCCACGCTGCAACTCGACGCACGGATCGGCGCGGACGCGACGGGCGACGGCGTCCTCGGCGTGGGAGTCGCGCGCCGATGGTGAAGCGCGTGGCCGCCGCGGCCCTGACCGATTCGCGGCAGGACTATGTGAAGGCACTGTTCGATCTCGACAGTGGTGCCCCGGTGCCGGTCTCGAGCCTTGCGCGTCACCTTGGGGTCTCGCCCCCCAGCGTCACCAATATGCTGGCGCGGCTGGCGGAGGAGAAGTTGGTCGCCCTGCACCATCGCGGCGCCGCCCGGTTGACGCACGACGGCGAACGCGAGGCTCTGCGAGTGGTGCGCCGGCACCGCATTCTCGAAGCGTTCCTGGTGCGGGTCCTGGGTCTGGACTGGAGCGTGGTGCATGAGGACGCCGAGGTGCTCGAGCACCATGTCAGCGATCGTGTGCTCGATGCGATCGACCGACTGATGGAGCATCCGAGCGAGGATCCGCACGGTCATCTGATCCCGGATCGGTTCGGCCGCCTCCCGCGCCGCGTGTTGATCCCGCTGGGCGAGATGGCCGAAGGCGCGCGGGGAGTGGTGCGCGAGATCCACGATCGCGATGCCCGGCGGATGCAGCGCTGGAAGCGAGCGGGACTTGTTCCGGGAGCGAAGGTCCGCATGCACGCGGTGCATGACGACGGTGAGGTGTTCGAAGTGGAAGTGGAAGGTCATCGCATGGTAACCGGTGGTGGCACGCTCGAGGGCGTGTTCATCGAGGCATCGAACACAGGAGCACGTCGATGAAATCCGACCGTCCCGGGGATGTTTCGCTCTCCGAGGTGCATCGCAGCGTCTCGATTCCACACAATCGTTCGTGGATCCGCCGCTTGTTCGCGTTCGCGGGCCCCGCCTATCTGGTGAGCGTCGGGTACATGGACCCCGGCAACTGGGCGACGGACCTGGCGGGCGGCTCGCGCTTTGGCTACCAACTGGTCTGGGTGCTCGTCATGAGCAACCTCATGGCGGTCCTGCTGCAGACGCTGTCAGCGCGGCTCGGTGTGGTCACCGGGCGCGATCTGGCGCAGGCCTGTCGCGATTTCTATCCGCGCGCGATCGTGTTCCCGTTGTGGATCCTGTGCGAGATCGCGATCATCGCCTGCGATCTGGCGGAAGTGCTGGGCGCCGCCATCGGATTGAAGCTCCTGTTCGGGGTGCCCATCCTGTGGGGCGTGCTCATCACCGCGCTCGATGTGATGCTGCTGCTCGCGTTGCAACGATTCGGCATGCGTCGGCTCGAGGCATTCATCATCGTGCTCGTGGTGACCATCGGCGGGTGCTTCGCGCTCGAGATGATGTTCTCCCGGCCCGACCTGCCGGCGATCCTCCTGGGGGTCATCCCGCGTGATGGCAACGGCGTCCCCAGTCTCTTCGGGCGTGCCCCGGAGGGCGGCCTGAGCGTATTGGGATTGCACGGCCAATCGCTCTACATCGCCATGGGTATCCTTGGCGCAACGGTGATGCCGCACAACCTGTACCTGCACAGTTCACTCGTACAGAGTCGACGCGTGGACGATTCGACCGCCGGCAAGCGGGAAGCCTGCAAGATGAATCTGGTCGACTCCGTCGTGGCGCTGAACGCCGCGCTTTTCGTGAATGGCGCCATCCTCGTGTTGGCCGCCGCGGTCTTCTATCAGAGTGGGCGCCACGATGTGGCGAGCCTGGAGCAGGCGCACCAGTTGCTTGCGCCGCTCCTGGGTACGGCGCTGGCGTCCACGCTGTTCGCGGTCGCGTTGTTGTGTGCCGGACAGGCCAGCACGATCACGGGCACCCTCGCAGGCCAGATCGTGATGGAGGGGTTCCTTCGCATCCGTGTCCAACCGTGGCTGCGTCGGATCATCAGTCGCGGGCTCGCCATCATCCCAGCGGCGCTGGTCATCCTGTTACAGGGCGAGAAGGCTGTGGATGCACTGCTGGTGCTGTCGCAGGTGGTGCTGAGCATGCAGTTGGCATTCGCCGTGATCCCGCTCATCACCTTCACCAGCGACCGGCGGCGCATGGGCGAGTTCACGAACGCTCCGTGGGTCATCGCGCTGTCGGTGCTGGTTGCAGCCATCATCGTGACGCTCAACGCCAAACTGGTGATCGACACGGTGGGCGGTTGGATCGCGAGCACGCATGGCGCCCTGTGGGTGTGGGCCATCGCGGTCCCGCTTGCAACGGGGTTGGGGCTGATGCTGCTCTTCATCGTGTTCGCTCCGCTGCTGGAGCGGGTCTGGCCCCACCTGTGGAAACGCCGTGGAGTCGATGCCACGGTGCAGGCGGTGGGTTCCCGCGGTCCGGCGACAGGGATCGCGCCTGCAACCGCTCCGCTCGAGTTGCAGACCGCGGGCTACCACCGGGTGGCCGTGGCGCTGGAACTCGGGGTCGGCGACGAGAGCGTGCTCGCGGCCTTGAATGCCTCTGCCTTCCACCCGGAGGCGGAGCTCATCTTCATCCATGTGGTCGAGAGTGCGGCCAGCCGCTACCTGGGTGAGGATGCCATGGATGCGGAGTCGCGTTCCGACGCCGAGGCGCTGGGGGTGATCGCGCACAACTTCGAGCAGCGCGGCGTGCGTGCCCGGGTGCGATTGGGCAATGGTGAGCCCACGCGCGAGATCGCTCGGATCGTCGGCGAGGAGCAGGCCGACCTGGTCATCACGGGCTCCCACGGGCATTCCGGACTGGCCGATGTGGTGTATGGCAACACGGTCTCAGGAGTGCGGCATCTGGTGCACTGCCCGGTGCTCACCGTTCCACCCGCGCGTTGAGGCGAGCGGAACCCCGGAATCAGCCGCGCGTGTCCTCGGGCTCGCGCGGCTGTTCGGCAAGTCCGGGCGCGGGAGCCAGGATGCCGGCGAACAACAGCCCCGCGACGAGTGCCGCGATCATCACGAACATCCGGAATGCCGCCTCGACTCCCGAGAGCACATCTCGATTGAGCATCAGGGTCAGGCTGCGGAACCCCACGCTTCCCGGTACCAGCAGGAGGATCGCGGGGACGAGTGTGGTGGCGGGAGAGCCGCCACGCTGGCGGGAGATGAGATTGCTGAGCGCCCCCGCGACGAACGCGCCGGTGAAGGCGCCCAACTCCGGGCCCAACGCCTGAGTCGAGATGCGACCTGCGAAGAACGCCGCGGTCCCCGTGGCTGCGATCCATGGCAGATCCCGGGGCCGCGCGCGCAGCAGCACGGTGAACGCCAGCGGCGCGAGCGCGAGTGCCGCGTATTCGGTCCACCCGGGTAACGGGTTGGGCGTGACATGCGGCGGCATCCCGGCCAGCAGTCCCACAGCGCGGCCGCCCATGGCGACTCCGAACGCCAAGCCGAGGAAGCGCATACCCGCCCCGGTCAGGCGCGCGGTGCCACTCACCAGATGCTGATTCGAAAGCTCCGCCATCGCAGTCGTGATGGTGAGCCCGGGAATCAGGATCAGGATCGCCGCCACCGTGGTCACATAGACCGAGAGCGGGAACTCGCGCGCGAGTGCCGTGGCGCAGGCCGACACCACGAATGCCGCAATGGGTTCGAACAGCCGTCGCACGGTCGGCACTCGCGCCGCGAACACGCTGAGCCCCGAGAGCACTGCGCCCAGCGCGGCCGCCGTGAGCACTTCGGCGAGCCCGCCGCCCAGGAATCGACACGCTGCCGCCCCCGATAGCGCGAAGGCGAGCGTTGTGAGCACGGGGCCGTAGCGGGCGCGCGAGAGCAGGATCGAGTGCAGCGCGCGCGAACCTTCGGCCGGCGTCATGCGGCCAGCGAGCACGGCGCGGCCGATGGCGATCACCCGCGCGAGTCGCTCCAGATGCACATCGCCTGGCTCCACCCGCAACAGGTAGGTGCGCTGATGCGCTTGATCGCCGAACGCCGCGAACACCGAGGTGGGCGTGGTGAAGAACTGTCCCACCAGGCCCAGCTTGCGAGACGCGTGCTGCATGCCTTCCTCGAGCCAGTGGGACGGGTGCCCCAGTTGGTGCAGCGCGCGTCCCAGGTCGAGCACGAAGTGCACCGACTCCTGCTCGAGCGGCGCCTCGGGCTGCGAGGCGTTCACTGGCCGCCTGGCTCGTCGTCGGTTTCGATGCGTCCCACCAGCAGGTCGCCGACCTCGCAGTGCAGGTCCTTCCAGACATGTGCGGGCAGATAGAGCCGGTGCAGACCCGCGTCGCGCATCTCGAGATTCGCGCTGAACACGACGCCTCCGATGGTGACGCGGACCCGGTGCGCCCCGTGCGGATCGGCGCGCAGTGCGCGGGAGACCTGACCCGGCAGGTCGAGGCAGTGGTTCACGCCCACACGGTCCAGACGGGCTCGGAATCGATGGCCACGGCGTTCGGGGGACAGGGATGCACTCCTTCGGGCAAGGGATCGAGGGTGATGCACCATGCTCGACTTTCCGTGCGCCGGCTGCAAGCGGCCCCGCCGCAGTCGGGGGAACGCGGCCGGTCGTCTGGCGTCGAAGCGGTCCGCGCCCTAGAATGTGCGCAAGGCGACACCCACCCTTCGCATCCACCGGCCATGTCCGTTGCCGTGTCCTTCCAGGTGCCATCGTGAGCGAACATCTTTTCTACGGTCGTCTGCAGGCCAGCGTTTCCGAAGTCATCGATTCCGGCGACCTGCTGCCGGAGTTCGAGTTGGCTGCCATCAATGTGCTCGAGGGGCAGGAGCGTCCCGGAGAGGAACCCGCCGTGCGTCGCAGGATGCGCGCCGAGGGGGTGCGCCCCACGGAGAACCGCGGTGCGTTGTTGCTGGACCCGGGCGAACTCGAGCGCTGCTCCACCGTGGGACTGTTCTCGGGTGGGGACGAGGTCTTCTTCGCCAGCGAGTGGAACGATGAGTTCGAACCGTTTCCCGGGCGCATCGCGTCGGATCACATCAGCTTCGAGGAAGGTCTGCCGCTTGGCCTCGAGGATTGGATGCTGGATGTGCACTGCACGCTCGCGATCGGGGACGGCGCGGGACTCAACTATGTGACCACGAGCCCCGAGTTACACGAGCAGCTCTCCTCCCGGTTCAAGCCGGCCAAGGGCGGACGGTGACAGACCAGGCGCCCGAAGCTGTCGCGCGCCTCGTGCCGGTCGTGCTCCAGGGTCGCGCGGGCCGGATCGAGGCGCTGTTGCAGGAACGCCAAGCCCAAGCGCACATGATCACCGCGGTCGTCTGTCACCCGCATCCGCTCTTCGGTGGCACGATGCACAACAAGGTGGTGCATCGCGTCGCTTCCGCCCTGTTCGGGATGGGGGTCGCGGTGTTTCGCTACAACTTCCGCGGCGTCGGTGCGAGCGAAGGCGCACACGATCGCGGCGAGGGAGAACTCGAGGACGCGCGCGTGGCGCTCGAGTTCCTGCGCGTACGGCACCCTGGCGCGCGGCGCTGGATCGCGGGCTTCTCGTTCGGCTCCTGGGTGGCTTCGCGACTTGCCGCAAGCGAGTCCGACGCCGAGCAGTTGTTGTTGATCGCGCCTCCGGTGCACACCCAGACATTCGAGGAGATGCGCGCATCCGCGGTTCCAAAGCTGGTGGTGCAAGGCTCGGCGGACGACATCTGCCGACCGGAGAACCTGGCGCGCGCGTTCCCAACATGGGCCGAGCCCAAGCGCCTCATCGAGGTGCCGGGAGCCACGCATTTCTTTGATAAGCAGCTTTCAGAGCTGGCCGAGGCAGTCCAGCTCGGGCTGAGTGCCGTCAGCCATAACCGCTAGGAACCACAACAATGTACGCGCTCGCGCTCATCCGTTACCGCAAGGCATTCCCAGAGGTTGAACCGCATCTCGAGGCGCACCGTGCCTACCTGCGTGGGCTGTTCGAGCAGAAGCTCCTGATCGCCTCGGGACCGTTCGATCCGCGCACCGGTGGGGCGCTCATCCTGCGCTTACCGGATGAGGCCGCACATGCCGCGATGGATCGGATCCGCGACCAGGACCCCTTCACTGTCGCCGGGGTTGCGCAGTACGAACTCCTGCCGTGGAATCCCGTGATCGGCCGCGAAGGGCTCGATTCACTGCGCTGATCCGCGCCGCTGGGCTATTCGAGCACCGCGACTCGCTGCGTGGCCACGACCCTGCCCTCGATCCTGAGTTGGGCGAAGTAGATGCCTCCCGCCAGACCCCGGACCAACTCTGCGCCCAACTCGTGCGTGCCTGCGCTGAGGTGCGCGTGGGCTAATACCTGGATGCGTCGTCCGAGTGCATCGTGCAGCGTCCAGCTCACTTCACTCGCGCGCGGTAGCTGGAGCGATTGGTGGAGGCGCGCGTGCGCCGGGTTCGGCCACGCAGCGCCCAAGGCCATCGCATCCCCGGTCCGGGGCACGCCGACCGTTGCGTCGTCGGGAAAATGCACGAGCAAGCGATCCACCCACCAACCGCCGCCGCCCACGAAGTCGTCCGCGCACATGCGGAATCGCACGCGGATCGGGCCGGGGCCGTACGGCGCCAGATCGATCGTCTCGGTCCGCCACGCCAGCGAACGGCCGCTCCAACACGGCGAGTTCCGCGCGAAGGGCATGTTGCCGGAACGCATCGAATGCGAATAGCCCGCTTGCGGCGTCGCCACCTGCCATGCTCCGTTGTTCACCGAGATCTCCACCCGCGCCCCATCGAAGGCATTGGCGGCGTCGAGGGCCTCGAGATCGTAGCGGTGGTCGAACGACAGAGTCACGCCGGGACCCACGCTCGCGATGAGGGGGGAGTACAGCGCGGCGTCGTCATGGGCGCCGTACGGAGTTCCATCGCGGCTGCCGCAGTGCCACGCGAACTCGCCGCTGGGGGAGGAAGCGCCGGCTTCGATATGCCAGGGATCGCGCCACGAGTACAGGACACGGTCGTGGAAGAACGGCGTGGGATTCTCGAAATCATCGATCCAGGCGCGAACCACCCGGAGCGTATCGAACCCGATGGCCGAGTAGGCGAGGTTCGCCGCGGCCGCTCGGTCGCGCGCGACGAATCGATATGCGATCCGCGTGCCCAGCGCCGCACCGCCTCCCAGTGCCACCGTGAACGAGTCGCCTGCGGCGCGAGTGGCGCCGAGCGTCTGCAAAGTGCCGACGCCGATACGATATTCGCACCAGACCGAATCCACGCCCGAGGCGTCGTCCACGCGCGCGAGCAGGCTCTGCGGCAGGCGGTTGGACGATTGCGCCGCGACCGCCGAGTGGCGTAGCCGCGGCGGCATGAGATCGGGGCCGATGCGATAGGTGAAGGGCCCGCCACTGCCCGCACTGGGCAGCAACGCCGTGGTGCCCGCAGAGTCGGCGAAGGCCTGCAGGAAATACTGGGCATCCCCTGAGGAGATCGCCGGCGCGGCGCCGGCGAACGAATCCGCACCCGCGGCGGCCAATGGAATCAGTGTGAAGGGGCCGCTGGTGCCCGCACGCCACGACAACTCGACGCGGGTCACGGTGGCACCGGAGGCACCGCGGATCACTCGGGCCGACACCCCGAGCGCTCGAGGCTGGCCCCCGGTCTCGGAGTCGCGAAGCGCGACATGGGTGAGCAGGATGGACGGCGGATCCGCATCCAGCGTGCAATCCACGCTCGCACGCCCCTCGGTGCTCGCGGCGAGTGTGAGCGGGAATCGCTGGCGGATGGCCCCGAGCTTGGCCAGATCGCCGGCGGTCGCCGCGGCTCCTCGCGGGGTGAGCAACAGGAATGCCACTCGGAAGGCGCGCGGGGACACCGCCCCGTCGGGGACGCGTGGGCCGTGCACCGCCTCGATGTCGGCGATGCGCCATGGGGTGGCCCGGCCTCTGCAGCCCAATCCCACGAACGGTGTGGTGATGGGGATATAGGTCCCCGCGGGCGCGAAATCGGTAGGCGCATTGACCACGAAGAACGAATCGATCTCGGCGCGCGTGCGCAGCCCCATGAGGTACTGGTCCAACACGCCAAAGCGATCGCTCACGGCCGTCGTGCGGAACGAGTCCGGACCAACCGGTGTCCACTCGCAGCCTTCCATGTACGAGCCATCGACATCGGCGAAGAAGTTCCAGTGCTGTTGGTCCCGTCCAAGCAGCGCCGGGCTCGGGCTGCCGGCCGAGTCGACGAATGTGTACGCGAGCCAGCGGTGCGCGAACTCGTGCGCCAACACATCCATGGTGCTGAAAGTGTCGCCATCGCCGCCGATCGGCGCATCGAGGTCGCTCGGATATCGGTGCAGCCCGTTCATGGTGAGCACCAGACGCAGCCCCGGCGGCACTCCGAGCGCTGGCCCATAGTCGAAGCGATCGAGCCCGATGCCATCTGTATCGTTGCGCAGCAGCCATGCGGCGGCGAGCGCGCCGGGCGAGCCCAGCCACTGCGTCTGGCCGCTGGCCAGATAGATGGCGATCGCGTCGTAGTGGTCGGGATGGCCACGGTAGAACGCGCGGCTGACTGCGGCGATGTCGAGGAGCGGTTGGTTGTTCGAGTTCGTGTAGAAGAAGGTCCCGTCGTCCTCGAGCACCGCGAGGTTCTCGGTGTCCCCCGAATAGGTGGTCGCCAGTGGGAGGGTCTCGGCTCGTTCCGCCGCCTGCGCCAGGTACTCGGGCAGCAGGTCGATGCTGGTTCCACACGCTCCGCCCGGAAGGCCATCGCGTTCGGCGAGCGTGGGCGTCAGGCGCCACCGAGGAAGTGGTTCGGGCGACGCAATGGAGCGAGCGGGCGGCAGCGGCGTTGCCATGGCGGACGCCACCACGAGCGACACCACCGCCGACAGCACGAGCGCGAGCCGCAACTGGGGCAGCGCAGGTTGGGATGAGCGGGCGGGCACGCGGTCAGTCTACCAGTCGCCGATCCGGCCAGCGCGCACGATCCGGCCTCGGCCCTCCAGTTCGTGGAACACCACCCAATCGTCCACGCTGCGCACCGGTAGCAACGGTGACACCGGCACGCTCGCGTGCGTTGGCAAGGCAAGGTATTCCACGAGCGAGGACCACACGACGGGCCGGTGCAGCGTCCAGGCCACGAAGTCCGGCGTGTCGGAGAACAGCGGTTGGCGCAGCGCGCCACCCGGCACTCGGACCGACTGGAGCGCATGCAGTGCGGCGCGTTCCGTGCGCAGCCGCGTTTCCTGGACGCGCGCGTCGCGCCAGCCCTCGTTGAGCGCAGGGCCGGTCGAGGGCAACACTGCCAACATCAGCAGACCGACCCACGCGCGCGGGCGTCGCATCCACGGCGGCATCGCACTGGCCAGACCGCTCATGCCGCGCGCTGCGCCCAGCGCGAACAACGGCAGGAACGGGACAAGATAGCGTGGATCGTAAAGTGTCACGGTCATGATCCCCATGGGGAGCAACGCCGATCCCAGCGCCACACCTGCGAGGAGCCGGGTTCGTGGATCCTGCAGGGCCAGCCCGGCACCCAGTGGAGCCAGCCATCCGGTGACGCCCGTGGGGGCCATGAGCGCGCGCTTGAGCGCATGCGGCGCGAACTCGCACCATTTGGTCGGCAACGACGGTAGCGCCTGGCTCAACGCGGCGCCCCATGCCGAAGGAGGTAGCGCGAAGTCACGCATCACCGAGATCCCCGGGCGGCCCTGCCAGTAGCCGATCATCAGATAGCTCGAAAGATTGAAGAATGGGGAGCCCGCGTGCACCAGCCCATGCCAGCCCCACGGCGCGACACATGCGAGGACGACGAGCAGGAAGCGCACGCGCGCACCCGATGCCGCGACGGCCAGCAGCGGCGCGGCGTAGAGGAACTCGGGGCGCACGAGCGCCCCCAGCCCCATGCACCATCCCGCGCGCAACGCATGAGGTCGCGTGTGAAGGAGCTGGTCCACGGCCAATACCAGCAGCCATGCGCCGAGCGTGAGCGCGATGTCATGGTGCACCGCGCGCAGCGTGAGCGGAGAAAGCGTGAACAGCAACGCGGCCGCCGCGCCGACCGGGGCAGAGAACACCCGGGCGCCGAGGCGCAGGATCGCGGCAGAGGCGAGCACCGCGAACAATGCTGCGCCCCATGCCAGATGGTCGATTACACCGGGGCCGAGCACGGCGAGCAAAGGAGCGAGCAGGATCGGAAGCAGTGGCCCATGCACCAGCACGGGAACGGTGCCGCTGGCATCCCGCAGCGTCCAGAGCGGCGGGTGGATGACTTCGGTACGCAGCCCTTGGCCGGCGAGCAGCGCGCGCGCGACCACGCCGTACTCCCACGAATCGTCGAGCGGATCAGGCACGCCGCCGCGCAGCGCGAGCAGGTCGAAAAGCCAGAACAGCACGATGACGATCAGCGTGCCCTGGCGCCACGCATGTGGCTGGGAGTGGTGGCGGAGCGGCATGACGGAGCACTCTGCACGGCGGGTGCGCGAGGGTCAACGGCGTGCACGCGTGGGTGTGCTAGGGTCGCGCGCCCAGACCCGTCCATTTTCGAGCGGAGCGCGCGTGAATCTCGACTGGCATCTCTTGAAGGCGGTGGTCCTTGAGAGCGATGACTGGGGGCTCGCCGCCTGGTCGCCGGACGAACAAGCGCACCGTGTGCTCACCGGAACGCCCGCTTTCCGCACGCCGGCCGGTCGGCTCTACGGTCGTTCGACACTCGAGAGCGCGGAGGATGTGCGCCTGCTCGCGAGCGTGTTGCTCGAGGTGAAGGGGCGCGATGGTCTGCCGCCCGTGCTCCAGGCCAATACCATTGTCGCCAACCCGGATTACGATGCGCTCGAACCTCCGACGTTTGCAGTGCAGAGCCTGCCCATCGTGATGCATCCGCAATTGCCGAGCCGTTGGCAGCGCCCCGGGCTGTGGGACGCTGTCCATCGCGCCGAGGAGGAGGGGGTGTGGTGGGCGGAACTGCACGGGCTGCACCACCTGCCCGCCACGGTCTGGCTGCATGCACTGCGGCGCGGCATGGACGATGCGCGTCGCTCGCACGCCCAGGCGAGCCCGATCTGCCTCGCCGTCGAGGCGAGTGGGGAATACGACGCGGGCGAGCCGCGTGAGGTGCGCGCCGCGGATCTCGCGCAAGCGATCGACGGGTTCACGCGATTGTTCGGCCGAGCCCCTTCGTCGTTCTGCCCGCCGGACTACCGGTTCGATGATTGGTTCGAGGCCGAGGCCGAGAAACTCGGCATCACCACGCTGCAGGGCAAGCCCGAACAAGCGGGTGGGCGTTGGGCGGCACTGCGTCGGCGGTGGCTCCTGTTGCGTTTCCCGCACCGTCAGGGCGCGCGGTTCTACCTGCCGCCACGCATTGCGTTCGAGCCGCGCGGGAACGCTCGCCCGGACGGGCGTGTGGGGCATACGGCAGCGCTGCGCGCCGTGCGCGCCGCGTGGAATCGTGGCCAGCCAGCGATCCTCAGCACGCACCGACTCAACTTCGCGCATCTGGACGCTGCCTGGTCGCAGGCTGGACGGGACGCGCTGCGCGCGCTGTTGCTCCAGCTGAGCGAGGAAGGCGCCGTGTTCCTGACCGATGCCGAGGTCCGACAAGCGTGTGATCAGGGTTGGTCGTTCCGAACCGTTGGCTCGCGTGGCGGGCTGCTGCGCCAGCACGGTGAGTCGGGCGAGGGGGTGAGCTTTCCCGTCCCGCGGGGAGTCACGGGGGCACATTTCCGCAGCCCGCGCGGCGGGCCCGCGCCTCCCTCGAGCGAGGTCAAGGTCGAGGCGGGGATGGCCGAGACCCGTGTCAGTATGGGCGAATACCTCTTGGAGTGGGAGCGCGCGTGACACTCTGGCGTGCGGTGACCGGCGGTGAGACCGGTCGATGGTCGTTCTGGAAATTCAACTGGCTCGCCAACCACAAGATCATGGCCGCGCTCAAGCAGACGCGCATGCACGCGAGTGGCCAGCTACTGGACATGGGTTGCGGGCGCAAACCATTCGCGCCGCTCTTCGAAGGGCGGATCACGCGCTATTGGGGAACCGACCTGTCCCTCTCGCCTTATCTTGGGGCTGCCCGGCTCGATGCCTACGCGCGGGCCGAGGCGCAGCCATTCCGGGATGGTTCCTTCGATACCGTGTTGGGGCTGTCGATGCTCACCTATCTGCCCGAGCCCAGCCTCATGGTGCGCGAAGCGCATCGCGTGCTGAAGCCCGGGGGCGTGCTGATCCTGGAGTTCACCCAGATGGTCCCGCTGCACGATGAACCGCACGACTACTTCCGCTTCACGCGGTTCGGGGCCAAGTATCTGCTCGAGCAGGCCGGCTTCGAGCCGATCGACTACATCCCGATCGGGGGGCTCTGGGCCCGTGTCGGCTTGAGCATGATCGCCGGGCTCAATCGCGTGAACCGGGGCCCCGTGCGGATCCTGACCGAGATCCCCGTGCGTGTGCTGTATGCCGCCATCCAACTGGGGTGCCAGCTGCTCGACCTGCTGTTCCGCGATCCCCGCGAGGTGCTCTCGCATCTTGTCGTGGCGCGCCGGCGGGGCTGAGTCGCGCCATGCCGCACTGTTGTGACTGGCTCGCGGCGCGGCCTCTCGCGGAGTGGCCGCGCTGGCCGTAGGATTTATCGCCGCCCACGGCCTCAATAAGTACCTGGCCGGCAAAGCCGTGCCCCTGTCGGGCGAGGA
>JANLOU010000202.1:0-11536 GCA_031366735.1 Candidatus Eiseniibacteriota bacterium | reverse complement strand
CACGCCCCAGCGAAACGCCCTCCCGGCATGACCCGACGGCGGGGGACCAATACTCTTCAGAAAACACAACTCATTGTGTTGTAACGCATTAGAAGCTGATTGCACACCCTTGACCTAGGCTCCCGGGCAAGGCCCCTGGCCAGGTTCGTGGCGATGGGGCTGGAAACTGCCCGCCAGTGCCCGCTTTGTACAGATGTGCACGGGACCCGCCCCGGCCCCTCACCGCTTCGGCATGTCGGGGCATGTGAAGGGCACGCTCGCGGCCGTGAAGTGCTGCTCCACCACACCTCCCGCAAGCGCCAAGCGGAGAACCAAGTGTTTCGCATCAGCGCTCACAAGAGTGGCGTGGATGTTCGCAGTGTCCTCCTGCCACGCCACGACACTGTCGCTCGCCATACTCCAGCGACAGAGCCGGTAAGTCTCGAAGCAGGAATCCATCAACAGGGTGCCGTCCTCGGTGAAACTCAGGATCGTTCCGGGCGCGGCGCTCGAATCGGTGCTGCTCCACACATGCGCGGTGAGCGCGCTTGCGAGTGACCCCTGCTGCGCACCAGACGCGGGGGGGCCGCTGTTCACGCGGCGCGATTGACATCCTGCTGCCAGAACGGACACGAGCACGACCGCGATGAGCTTCATGGACGGAATCCTCCGTAGGAGTGGGACGCTTGCGAGCACGAGCGGCGCGAGCATGACGCCAGCGGCACGACGCAATCAACCGCGCATTCGAGCCATCGACTCCTCCCCCTTTGACCGCCGCGCCGCCCCTGTCTACCGTCTTCGCGAACGGTGTCTCCGGTGCCCCTTCCTCCCTCCATGAGAACTGCCATGACCCACATGATCCGCATCGCCAACGCTGGCGGCTACTGGGGCGACGACCTCCACCAGTTCAAGCGGCAAGTCGAGATGGGCCCGGTGGACTATGTGACCCTCGACTTCCTGGCCGAGGTCACCATGTCCATCATGCAGAAGCAGCGCGCCCGCGACCCGAACGCGGGCTACGCGCGCGACTTCATCGCCCAGGTCGAGGAGACGCTGGCGCTGCTGATCGAGCGTGATGTGCGCGTCATCACCAACGCGGGCGGCGTCAATCCGATCGCCTGTCGGCAAGCGCTCCTCGCCATGGCGGCCAAGCAAGGCCGCTCGCTGGAAGTGGCGGCCGTGGTGGGTGACGACCTCATGGCCCGCCTCGACGAACTGAACGACGCCGGCGCGAGTCTCGACAATATGGATGACGGCGCACGCTTTGCCGGCATCCGCGATCGCGTGAGCAGTGCCAATGCCTACTACGGCGCGTGGCCCGTGGTCGAGGCGCTGCGCACGGGCGCGCGCATCGTGGTGACCGGCCGCTGCACCGATACGGGCATCACACTGGCGCCCATGATCCACGCATTCGGTTGGGCGCCCGATGACTGGGACCGACTGGCGAGCGGTATCGTGGCGGGTCACATCATCGAGTGCGGCGCCCAGAGCACGGGCGGGAACTTCACGGACTGGCGCGGCATCAAGCGCTTCGCGAGCATCGGCTATCCGATCATCGAGGTGCATGCCGACGGCTCGTTCATCGTCACCAAACACGCCGGCACGGGCGGCGCCGTCACGGTGCGCACGGTGAAGGAGCAGTTGGTGTACGAGATGGGCGACCCGCGCGGCTACATCACGCCCGATGTGATCGCGGACTTCGGCACCATCCGACTCGAGCAGGCAGGCCGCGATCGCGTGCGTGTGTGGGGCGTCAAGGGTCGCCCCGCGCCGCCCTCGCTCAAGATCAGTTCCGCCTACGCCGACGGCTGGAAGGCGAGCGGCACCATCATCATTTCGGCGCCGGATGCGGCTGACAAAGCGCGCGCGTTCGCCCAGCTGTTCTGGGAGCGGCTCGGGCTCGAGTTCACCGCGACGCACACGGAACTGATCGGGCACTCCGCCTGTTGGGGACCGCTCGCGCCGCAGGTGGAAGCGCCCGAAGTGCTGTTGCGGCTCTCGGTGCGTGACCATGACAAGTCCAAGATCGAAGCGTTCGGCAAGATGGTTCCGGCGATCATCTTGAGTGGTCCCTCGAGTGTGGCCGTCACCGGTGGCCGTCCCCAGGCGCAGGAAGTGGTCGCGTATTGGCCTGCGCTCGTGCCACGCGATCTGGTGAAGCCCAGCCTCGTGACCGAGAGCGGCGAGCGCTCACTCGACTGGCCGACGCCGCTGCTGCCGCTCGAACCGCCGGCGAAGCTGGCGCGCGAGGAGTTCCCCAAGGCGAAGGGGGCCGCGGGCACGGTGCGGGTGAAGCTGTCGCAGCTGGCGCACGGTCGCAGCGGCGACAAGGGCGACACCGGAAACATCGGACTCATCGCGCGCAGCCCCGAGATCTATCCCTGGCTCGTCAAGACCATCACCGCGAGCGTCGTGAAGAAACGCTTCAAGGGCATCTGCTTTGGCAAGGTCGAGCGCTTCGAGGTGCCGAACCTGCATGCGCTCAACTTCCTGTTGCACGAATCGCTCGGCGGCGGCGGCACCGTGAGTCTGCGGCTGGATGCGCAGGGCAAGACCCTTTCGCACGCGCTCATGGCCATGGAAGTGAAAGCGCCCAAGGCGCTGCTCGCAGCTGCTCGTCGTGGCGATGCGTCGGATGGCCGAGTGAGCAAGCCGGCACGCCCTGTCGCGCGGCAGCCCAGGCGGCCGCACTGATGCCGGACGCCGCGTTGGGGCCCGACTGGTTCGGCGTCCTCGGCAAGGCGTTGGCCCGGCTCGGCGAAGGCGCGCAGTCGCTGCCACCGACCGAAACGACAACTGCAGCGGCGGCAGGCCAAACCGAGGCGTTCGAGCGGGTGTTGCTCGAGACCGCGACGCGCATGCAGGACAACTTCCCCTACGCGCATCCGCTGTACGCGGGTCAGATGCTCAAGCCACCGCATCCCATCGCCCGCCTTGCTTACACGCTGGCCATGACGGTGAATCCGAACAACCACGCGCTCGACGGCGGCCGCGCCAGCTCAGCGATGGAAAAAGAAGCGGTCGCCCAGATCGCGCGCATGTTCGGGTGGCACGAGTTCCTTGGCCATCTCACGGGCGGCGGCACCATGGCGAATCTGGAGGCCCTGTATGTGGCAGGGCAACTGCGTCCCGGCGAAGCGATCGCCGCGTCCTCGCAGGCGCACTACACGCATGGCCGCATCAGTGGTGTGCTGGGACTGCCATTCGTCTCGGTGCCGGTGGATGCCGCTGGCGGCATGGACTTGGTCGCGTTGGAACGATTGCTGGGTGAACGGCCGATCGGCACGGTGGTGGCCACCCTGGGCACGACCGCGATCGGCTCGGTGGACCCATTGCCAGCCCTGCTCGCGCTGCAAAGCCGATTCGGGTTCCGCATCCACGCGGACGCGGCTTATGGCGGCTACTTCTCGCTCGTTTCCAATCTGGCGCCCGCCACGGCCGCCGCGTTCACAAGCGTGTCGCAGGTGGACTCGATCGTGATCGATCCGCATAAGCACGGACTGCAGCCGTACGGCTGCGGCTGCGTGCTGTTCCGCGACGCCTCCGTGGGCCGCTTCTATCGCCACGACTCGCCCTATACCTATTTCAGCAGCGCTGAGCTGCATCTGGGCGAGATCAGCTTGGAATGCTCGCGCCCCGGGGCGGCCGCTGTGGCCCTATGGGCCACGCAACGATTGTTGCCGCTCGAGCCGGGCGGCGCATTCGCGCACGGGCTCGAGGCCTCGCACCGCGCCGCGTTGGCGCTGCACGCGCGAATCGTGGCGGATCCGCGTTTCATTGCGGGGCCCACCCCCGAGCTGGATATCGTCGTGTGGGCCGTGCGCGCGGGCAGCGTGAGTGAGGCTTCCAAGCGGGCGTGCGAAGTGTTCGACGCCGCAGCTCGGGCCGATCTGCATCTGGCGCTGGCGGAGCTACCGACCGAGTTCCTGGCAGACTCCCACGCCGGCATGGCGCCCGATCGCGACACGATCACCTGCCTGCGCAGCGTGCTCATGAAACCCGAGCATCTCGCCTGGCTGGATCGGATCTGGGCCCGGATCGATACGGCAACCCAAAGCGCCACAGCGGGTTGACCACTAGCCTCGCGGCCCTTCTGGATTCCCGGCTGGACTAGGCCGATACCACAGTGATATCATTTTGATAGCCAACCAATCCCTAAGGAGGAGGCCGATCATGATCCGCGAGAGAGAAGCGAAGGCGCAATCGGGTGTGACCATGCTATTCCTGCTGCTCGTCCTGTTGGTGCTCGCCATCGTCGCGCTCGTCGTGAGCATCCGAAGTCACTCCGGGCTGGGCATCCTCGCCTCTCTTGTGAGCGCGACGACGCTGTCCATCCTGCTCGGCGGATTCTTCGTCGTGAATCCCAATGTCACTGCGGTGGTCACGCTGTTCGGCAACTATGTGGGCAGCGAGCGTCGGACGGGCCTGTGGTGGACGAACCCCTTCGCGAGCAAGAAGACGGTCTCGGTTCGCGTCCGCAACTTCGAGAGCGCCAAGCTCAAGGTGAACGATCACGACGGCAACCCGATCGAGATCGCGGCGGTGGTGGTATGGCGCGTCGTCGACTCGGCCGAGGCCATGTTCCAGGTCGACAACTACGACAATTTCGTGCATGTGCAGACCGAGGCGGCACTGCGCAACCTCGCCACGACGCACCCCTACGACGCGCACAATGACGGGCAACTGTCGCTGCGTGGCAACACGCAGGATGTGGCCGACCAACTCAAGATCGAGGTCCAGGCCCGGCTCGAGCGGGCCGGTGTCGAAGTGATCGAATCGCGCATCAGCCATCTGGCGTATGCCCCCGAGATCGCGAGCGCCATGCTGCAGCGCCAGCAGGCCAGCGCCATCGTGGCGGCCCGCACCAAGATCGTCGAGGGCGCGGTCGGCATGGTCGAGATGGCCCTGATCGAACTGAACAAGAAGGGCGTGGTGAATCTGGACGAGGAGCGCAAGGCCGCCATGGTGAGCAACCTGCTGGTGGTGCTGTGCAGCAACAGCCACGCGCAGCCGGTCGTCAACACTGGCACGCTGTACCAGTGACCCCGTGAGGTGAATCGTGACGGAACGCAAGTCCTTCCTGCTCCGGATCGATCCGGCGGTCCTCGACGCCCTGCAGCACTGGGCGGCCGAGGACCTGCGCAGCCTCAATGCGCAGATCGAGTTCGTGCTGCGTCGGACACTCCAGGCGGAAGGGCGCGCGTTGGGGAGTCGCATGACACCCCGAGCGCGCCCGCAGGAGGAGGCGTGATATTCGGACATTCCTCACGGCTGCGCTCACTTCGCCATGCGATCATCCCCCCGACGACGCTGCCGGCGTTGCACCGGGATGGCGATGCGCCGCTGCACTGGCGTCAACCGCAATGGGACCAGTATGCCTACCGCCTCGAGTCGCCGCGCGGTCTGTTGGCACTGATGCAGACCGTGGGATTCTTCAAGCCCACCACCACCGTCCACGCAGCTGCCGGGGTGTACCGATTGCAGCCCCGCTGGAGCGGCGGCTTCAAGCTATTCCTCGAGGGCGAGCCCGAGCCACGCATCGACTACCAGCCGGGCTGGTGGTTCGAGGGCCGACTGGAGCGCCGCGGCGGAGAAGTGCTCGGTTGGAAGCGCGCTGGCTTCACCCGGCGCCAGATCGAGACGCAGGATGGTTTCCCACTCGTGACATTCGCGGACAGCAGGGAGTGGTTCAAATCGGGCTCCGAAATCACGACGCACGATGCCCTGTGGCGCCGGGACGATGCGATGGAGCTGCTCATCGTGGGATTCGCGATCCTGGTGCTCACGCAGCGCCGCCACTCGAGCTGAGCGCCCGCCTCACCCACTGCAATTGACGCGACAGCCTGAGACGGCGAGGATTGCAGCCGCCGCATTGCCCGACATCCCCGGGGCATGAGGCGAGCCCTTCTTCCTCAAGGAGTCCACGCGATGAACAAGCAAGCCGCGCTCGGCCTATGGGACATGCAGCGTCAGCGCCATGGCATCACCATCCGCGCCGTCGAAGCGATCCCTGCGGAGCGCCTTACCAGCACGCTGGTCCCGGGCATGCGTTCTCCGCTCGAGATCGCGATCCACTTGAGCACGCTCACCAAGGCGTGCGCCGAGTCCCTCGCGACGGGCGAGCTGCCCTACGAAGCCGACGCCGAAGTGCTCAAGTCCGTCACGAACCGCGACCAGTTGGTGACCTACATGAAGGAGTGTTGGGCCGCGTCGCAGCAAGCCGTTGACGCGTGTACCGACGCGCAGCTCATGTCGCTCGTGAAGACGCCCTGGGGTTCTTCGTTCCCGGGCTTCGTCATGTTGAGCATCGCGTGCGATGAAGTGCTCCACCACCGCGGACAGCTCTATACCTTTGTGCGCCTGTGCGGCATCGAGCCGCCGATGGTCTGGGATTTCGAGCACAACGCGCCGGAGTTCCAGCCCAAGGTCCACGCCCAAGGCTGAGTCCCGTCGTCCGCACATCTCCAAAAAAGGGCCCGCCCGGCGCTTCGCCGAGCGGGCCCTTCCTCGAGGTCCTCTAGAATCGCGACTTCAGCGATCCCCACGACACCCGCCGGGTCTGCGTGCTCCCCTCCAACGACAGGCGCAGGTCATCGAACTGGACCGGGACATTGCCGAGATCGAAGCGGAAGTTGTACACGCCCACCCAGCCCGTCAGCAGCGGCGTGGTGGCGTCCACGATCGGCGTGGTGGTGAGTTCGGTCCCATCGAAAAAGCAGCGGTAGGTGTTCGCGTATGCAATCACCTTCATGTGGTGCCAGGTATTCTGCTGCGGCACGCCAGCGGGCAGCGTGTTCGAGGTCCAGCTGCCGAGTGTCGCTGGCGCTCCGTTGACCAGCTTGCGGAACAGGATCTGGAACAGCCCGGCGTTGACCACGAACTGGTAACAGCTCTGGAACTGATTGCCTGGGTCGGCCCGCAGCACCAACCCGCGCCGCGTGTTCCCCGCGCCAGTGAAGAACCAGCCTTCCCAGATATAATCGGACTGGCTCACCGGATCCGTGCACGCCAGAGCGATACCGCCGCTATCCGGAGTCGCGTTCGTCAGGACGCCGACGGTGTGGTCACCCGAGGGATTCGCATAGGCCGGGTCGGCTGGCGGCAGAATGGCTCCGACCAGGCTGCGCGGAACGCCAAAGCCGGGCACCCAGCTCTGCTCGAGCACTCCGCCGGGGACCCGCTCCTGCTTGATGTCGAGTGCGAAGGCGGAAGTGGTGACCAGAAGCAGAGCAGCGGGAACGAGGACTCGCAGAGACGCATGGGGCATGGGTCTACTCCTGAACGATTCGGGGGGTTTCGTAAGGTCAACGAGCTAGGACGAACCGTGTGGCGTGCAACTCGGGTGCATCGTCGATGCGCGCGAAATAGACTCCCGCGGGAGCAGGCCGGCCGTCGGGGGCGCGGCCAGCCCACTCCACTTCTTGTGAATCACGCGAGAACAACATCCGGGCGATGCGTCGGCCGTTCAGGTCGTAGACACTGATCGAGCGGCCACGCGCCCAGCTCCCCGCCGCGAAGCGGATGGTGGAAACACCCACGGCGGGATTGGGACTGACCGACAGCGGTGCGCTCGCAACGAGTGCCGGCGCGGGTGCATCGAGCACGCTCGCCGACAGCGGCGCGCGCAGATAGGCAATGCGACGCAAGAGGTTCCCGGGCGACGCACCGCGGTCACCAATGATCGACACCCCGGCTTGATCGGTGGCGGAGGCCTGGAACATCAGATGAGCAGCGCCGCCCGGATTGCGCGTGGACAACGAGAAGAACCGCTCATCGGTCCGGGGCGTCTGCGTGAGGTTCTGCGCAACCGACCAGGGCGACGATGCGCGGGTCACCGCGCAGGCGATGTCGCCGAAGCCTACGCCGGTGACGATGCCGGGCAGTTGCATGTTCGCCGTGGGGTCGACCTCGGCGTCGGTGAATCGCAGGAATGCGACATACACTTCGGCGCCGTCCGCCGAGAACCCCACCTGCGGCCAGTCCACGCTGAGTGTATTGAACCCTGCGAGCGGACCGGCCAGGCCCTGGTCCACATCGTCATACCGGTCGGCCACGCCCGCCGCCACTTGATGCACCGTCTCCAAGCCGCGGTCGCTGCTCCAATGCTGGATGCGACTGCGATGGTCGAAGTACTGGATCGCCGAGCCCACACGCCTCGCCTGCAACTCACTCCAGACCACATGCGGTGTGGTGTCGTTGTAAGCGAGATGGCAGTGGATGTAGGCGCGGTACTGGGTGGAACTGGAATCCCCCTTCGTGATCGCCGCATCGGTGTAGCTCGTGATGGTGCGGATCCGCAAGGTGCCCGGCGCGAACGAACCGTCGGGGGACTCCGCCAGATAGACATTCCCGCCAAAGTCGCCAATCGCGATCCCCACGCGCCCATCGGACGCCGAGGCGATGCAGGGGAACGCCCCGCGACCGTCGCGGAACAACGCCGTCGGGAACACGCTGGTCCACGCGCCCATCTGCCAGTTGAAGCAGGTGTAGGGCGTGCCGGGCGCCGCGAGTCGCGAAATCCGGACTTCGTTCGTCTCGTCGTACGATCCACCGCGCGGGACTTCGCCCAGCACCGTGTACGAACCCAGCGTTGATGCCGCCACCTGCGGGAACAGGTAACTCGGACTGACGACCGGCGTCAGGTAGCCGCGGAACTGGCTGGCACCGGGGGCATCCTGAAGATGGAAGTAACCCCGCAGGTCGCAGCCGTCCTCGTTCAAGTGCTGAGCAATCGCGGCGCGCCCGGATGCATCCAGCGCAAGCGCTCCGAACCCACCGGCCAGATCCCGCACGCAGCACTCGGGCAGACGCGTGTCGCGCACCTTGCCGAAGTTGGTCCACACCCCCGTGGCCGAGCGCACCGCATAGCCCATGCCACGGTTCGGGTGGGGCTGGGGTGCATTCAAGTTGGGCGGACAGCCACCGCCCAGTTCGCAGAACTCATCCTGCCAGGTCATGTGCACGCGGCCGTCCGGGCCGACCTCGATGTGATGGCCATACGAGCCCATGTCCTGCAGGTCATACCAGGTGGAGTCGATGGCGACAGCGCCGGCGGGCAACCCCACGGCCACGGCCGTCTGCGCCACGGCGGTCATCGACAACGGTTCGCTCGTGCGCGGGCGTTGGGCTGCGGGATCGAGCACCAACCGGCCGGCAGGGTTCGGATGCTCGCGGCCCTCTGCGACGACGCTACAGATCGCAAGCAGCACCGCAGTGATGGCAACGGCACGCATCAGCGGATTCCTTTCGAAGTGCGACTCCATGGCAGCAATTGCTCGCGTCGAACCGCCAGCACCCAGGTGCGACCTGCCTCGGGAATGAGGCTCAGGGGTTCGCGGTAGCTGCGATCGAACAGGTTCTGCACCGCGAGTGAGACACGCGTGCCACCCAGCACGGTCGCCAACTCGACTGCGGCGATCCACGAGGCCGGGCGTTCGAGCCCGCCTTCGGCCGAGCGCACCCCGTCCTGCCAGCGCGCCCGCGCCGCCCATTGCGCGCGGGCCACGCGCAGAACCGGCCCGCGCCACTCGAATGTCGCGCGCGGGGAACCCACATCAGTCAAGCGATCCCCACTGGCGCGATCGAAGCCACGCGGCGCCGTTGCCGACAACTCGAGTCGGGTCGGTCCCATGTTCACGCTGGCCTCTCCCTCGATCCCCTCGAGGCGAGCGCGGTCCACATTGGTGTATTGGAAGCGCGGCACCAGATAGAGCTGACCCAGATAGCGCAGCGTGATCAGGTCGTCGACATCGGAGCGATACACCGACACGCGCGCGGACGAAAGTGCGCCGAGCGTAGCGATGCGGACCCCGAACTCCCCCGTCCGGGAGCGCTCGGCTCGCAGATCGGGATTCCCGAACAGACGCAGGCCGCCATGGATGTCGTCATTGAAATAGCGCTCTTCCAGATTGGGCGAACGCAATCCGGTCGCGATCCGCACATAGGGAGTCCACGC
Source organism: Candidatus Eiseniibacteriota bacterium (assembly GCA_031366735.1). Lineage (GTDB taxonomy): Bacteria > Eisenbacteria > RBG-16-71-46 > RBG-16-71-46 > RBG-16-71-46 > CAIXRL01. The sequence continues at coordinate 1,602 of JANLOU010000202.1, read as the reverse complement.
CCCCAGGGGACGCGCGACTCCGGCGTCCGCGCTCCAGCGCCGGTCGCGCACATCCAATCGCGGCGTGAAGCTCACGGGGGTGGAATCCGCGCGTGAGCGCAACTCGTCGTAACGCACGCCCGACTCCAACCGCCAAGCCGAGCGCGTCGTGGCTGCCGCGAGCGCCGCGCCCCAGACTTCGCGCCGCGCGTGCGGCACGCTCTCGCTCTGCGAACCCGTGTCCGAGGTCACCTGTCCTGCCGCATCCCGCACCGTGGTCTGCGAGCGTCGCGGCCCCGATGTGGCATCGGCGCGCCACTCACCCGAGAGCGTGAAGGCGCCGTACTGAAGCGTGGGCTGGAGCGACTTCATGCGGGTGGTGACGCGGTCATCGGCCACCTGGGTCCGCGATGCCACATAGCGGCCGCGCACGAATTGGCTGTCGAGCGTGGTCTCGCGGAACTCGGTGCCAAAGCGCTGCTGCACTCCCAGCAGCGTGAACGCGCGGATCCCATCGGCGGAGCGACGCGAGAGCTCCCACCGGTCGAGGTCGCGCGCCTGCTGGGGATACTCGGCGTGCGATCCGGCAGAGGAGGAGAACGCCGGCAATCCGATATTGCGCGCGAGGTGTCGGGAGTGTTCGCCATCGATCGTCCAGCCGGCGTGACTCGCCGTGGCCCGCGCCGCGAACTCTTGATCGCGCGAACCACTGTTGGGCACGCGCCCTTGCGGCGTGACGAGCGCTCCCAGTTGTCCCACGCCGCCCGCCAGCTCGAGCCCCGCCGAGCGTCCCATCCAGCGCATGCGCGCGTTCTGCTGATAAGTATCGCCAGGGCTGGCCGCCCGACTCGCCAGGAGCACGGCGAGCGTGGGCGTTGCGCTGAACAAGCTGCGATGCGTTCGCAACTGCACCACTCCCGCCAGTGCGTCGGATCCGAACTGCGCGCTCGAGGCGCCCGGCTGCACTTCGACGCTTTCGAGCCGCTCGGAATCGACGAGTGAGGTCTGCGCCCCGTGTCCGCGACCCGACTGCAGCCGCACGCCATCCACGAGCACCAGCACGCGTTCGCCGGACAGCCCGCGCAGCGACAGGTTCGACGCCCATGGCCCGGTGCGTTTCACATCGAGCCCGGGCACGGAGAGCAGCGCATCGGCCAGATGCAACGGCTGGAATCGCACCAACCGATCGCGGCCCAGCCGGGCGATGGTCGCCGTTTCGCGCGCCGGCGTCGCCACCCGATCGCCTTCGACCTGCACAGGGGCCAACACGGTGATCGTGTCGGCGACGCCGTGGGTCGTGAGGGAATCCGGGGCCGTGGCGGCGACCGCGAACAGCAGCAGGAAGACAGGGCTCATGCACGCAGGTTCGGGCCTGGCCGCCCGCTCGACCATGCGGGACAATGCGGGTTCTTCCCTCCGTAGTTCTACGGAGCGTCGCGCTCCGGGCCCAGGAGGCCGCGCTCGAGCGCAAAGCGGGTGAGCTCCGCCACCGAGTGCAACTGCAGTTTCTGCATGAGGCTGCTGCGATGGGTCTCGACCGTCCGCGGGCTGATGTTCCGGTTCGCGGCGATCGCCTTGGTGGGAAGCCCGCGGGCGACATCCACCAGCACCTCGCGCTCGCGC
>JANLOU010000193.1:0-15026 GCA_031366735.1 Candidatus Eiseniibacteriota bacterium | reverse complement strand
GTGGTGATCGCCTATGACGGCACCGAGAGCGAGCACCCGGCGGTGAGCATGACCGCGCCCGCCCTGCGGCTCTACGGGCTGGCCCACGCGGCGGCGCAACGCGGCGATGCGAGGGCCGTGGATTCACTCGGCGCCCTCACGCTGGCGGCCCAACCCCGCGCGATCCGCGGGCTCACGGGGCAGGTCCAGTTCGCTCGCGCCTCTGCGCGCGTGCTACTGGGCGACGACCGTGGTGCGGACTCCCTGTTGGCCATCACGCTGGACCGCATGCCCGATCACGCCGCCGCGCTCGCCCTCGCGGCCCGCATTGCGCTTCGCCGTGGAGCGGCGCGGCAAGCGTGGGCGCTTGCCACGCGGGCACTCGAGCTGGACGAACACGAGGAGTTGGCCCGGCAGGTGCTGGAGCAGCTCGCAAAGTCGCCCTTGGCGCCTTGAGTCCGCGCGGAACGCGGAACGCGTACCACCCGCCCGGCGCCCGGCAGTCGAAGCAAGCTGCTGCTATCCTGCGTTGTCCCATCCCGCGATGGGGCCCACCTCCATGAAACCACTCCCACACACCCTCGGGTTCCTGATTTCCCGCGCCACGCGCGAGCGCCACGGCTTGAGTGCTGCCGACGGCCGCTTGGGTGTGCCCTCGCCGGCGGCCGCCCGACGCCTGGCCGCGCAACTGCTCACCCGCGCGGGACAACCCGCGAGCGCAGCGGATCTCCACGCGCTGGCGCTGCTCGAGGCCGCGGCGCGTCTGGCACTCCACACCTATGCGCACGAGCACGACCCGCACGCGTTCGACGATGCGCCGGCGTGGTTCGCAGCTCGCCTTGGCGAGGAACCACTCGCGCAACTGTGGCAGGTCGCGGCGCAGCAATTCCCGGCGCTCGATGCGCCACGCCCCGCCGCGATCGAATCGCTGCTCCTGCTCTGGCTCGCGAACGAGAATCGGGCCGCCGCGCCTTACCGCGGCCTGTTCGACGATCGCACGCTGACCGCCGAAACGATCTATCCGCGCCTGACCGCAGCCTTGTTCGAGTACTTCGAAACGCGCCCGCACTTCGGCCCCGACCGCATGAATCTGGTGGCCTTCCTGCGGGCTCCAGCGCTGGCCGCGCCGCTCTCCCTGCACGCGCAGCTCGCCTACATCCGCGAGCGCTGGCATTGGCTGCTCGGGCCATTGCTCGAAGCGCTTCTCGTTGCGCTCGACCTGAAGGCCGAGGAGGACCGCTATCTGGCGGCACTCCAACACCCGCACGGCCACGGCGGTGGCACCGGAGACTCGAGTGAGCGAGCCGTGCCGCGCCATGGCTCGCGCTCGGGTGAACAGGAGTACGAAGCCTTCAGTCGCGACGAGGTCTGGATGCCGCGGACCGTGCTGATCGCCAAGAGCACCTATGTCTGGCTCGACCAGTTGGCCCGCGATTTCCGTCGCCCGGTCCATCGGCTGGACGAGATCCCAGAGGAAGCCCTCGATCGGCTCGCATCGTTCGGCATCAATGCCCTGTGGCTGATCGGCCTGTGGGAGCGAAGCCACGCGTCGCAACGGATCAAGCAGCTCTGCGGCAATCCCGAGGCCGCCGCTTCCGCGTATTCCCTGCATGATTACAGCATTGCGGCCGACCTGGGCGGCGAGGAAGCCTGGCGGGTGCTCGCCGACCGGGCCATGGCCCGCGGTATCCGCCTGGCGAGCGACATGGTGCCCAATCACATGGGCCTTGATTCTCGTTGGGTGATCGAGCATCCCGAATGGTTTCTGCAGTTACCCGAGAGCCCTTACCCGTCGTACCGCTTCACGGGTCCGGACCTGTCGCGGGACTCCCGCGCGGCGCTGCATCTGGAGGATCACTATTTCGACCGCACCGATGCGGCGGTCGTGTTCCGACGGACCGACCGCGACAGCGGCGAACAACGCTTCCTGTACCACGGCAACGACGGCACCAGCTTCCCCTGGAACGACACGGCCCAGCTCAACTACCTCGATCCCGGGGTGCGCGAGCAGGTCATCCAGACCATCCTCGCCGTCGCACGGCGGTTTCCCATCATCCGGTTCGACGCCGCGATGACGCTCGCCAAAAAACATGTGCAACGCCTGTGGTTCCCCGAACCCGGCAGCGGTGAGGGCATTCCCTCGCGCGCTGGGCACGGGATGACCAAGGAGCGCTTCGACGAACTCATGCCGCAGGAGTTCTGGCGCGAAGTCGTGGATCGCGTCGCCCGCGAAGCTCCGGGCACGCTGCTGCTCGCCGAGGCCTTCTGGATGATGGAGGGTTACTTCGTGCGCACGCTGGGCATGCATCGCGTCTACAACAGCGCGTTCATGAACATGTTGCGCGACGAGGAGAATGCCAATTATCGCACGGTCATCAAGAACACCCTCGCGTTCGATCCCGAGGTGCTGCAGCGCTATGTCAACTTCCTGAACAACCCCGACGAGAAGAGCTCGGTGGAACAGTTCGGTCGGGGCGAGAAGTACTTTGGTGTGTGCACGCTCATGGCAACGCTGCCCGGCCTGCCGATGTTCGGCCATGGCCAGCTGGAAGGCTTCGAAGAGAAATACGGCATGGAGTTCCGTCGAGCGCAACAAGTGGAGCCGATTGACCAAGGCCTGCTCGAGGAGCATTGGCGTCGCATCTCGCCGTTGTTGCATCGCCGGGCCTTGTTCGCCGGCGCCGCCGACTTCCTGCTCTACGATTGCTTCCACGCGAACGGGCAGGTGAACGAGGATGTGTATGCATACAGCAATCATGCTTCCGGGGAAGCGGCGCTTGTGCTGTTCCACAATCGCTATGCCGATGCGCACGGCTCGATCCGCTGGAGTGCGGCCTATGCCGAGAAGAGCGCCGATGGTTCACGCCCACTGCGCCAGCGCATGCTGGCTGACGGGCTCGCGTTGCCCGCGGGCGACCGACTGGTGCGCTGTCGCGAGCTGGTGACTGGACAGGAATACCTGTTCCGCACGCTGACGCTCCGCGAGCACGGCATGCCCGTCGCGCTCGGGGGCTATGGTTCGCGCGTCTTCATCGAGTGGCGTGCCGTCCACGAGGATGGCCGACCGTGGCGCGAACTCGAACACCAACTCGCCGGCGCAGGTTGCGCAGACCTCGAGGACACGCTCTGGCGCACCCGCCTCCTACCGGTGCACCGCGCCTGGATCGCGCTGCTCACGCTCTCCGCCCACGCCCCGGCCCCGGCGGATCGTGCGGTCGTGCTCGACGCGTTCCGGGCATGGGTCAGCACGGCCACGCTCGCGCTCGGCATGGCGCACAGCGAGTCCGGCTCCGCGGGGCGCTTCGCCGCGCACCTCGCTGCGTTGGACATCCTGCGGGACAAGTTGCGCCGCTCGAAGAGTCCGAGCATCCGCTGGTTGCCCCACGCCAAGGCAGGCGATGATCCGGTGGGCGAACGCCTCCGTCTGGCCTGGGCTTCGCTCGATTCGATCGGCGAGCCGGCGGACACCGAGCCCACTGCAACGGCACTGCGACTCTTCACCGAACTGCGACTGCACGAACCGCTCGCTCAGCTGTTGCGCGAAGTCGGCGCCACCGACGACGAGAGTTGGCGCGGCGCGGCACGCCTGCGCACGGGCCTCACGCATCCCGGCATGGCCCCGGTCCATGGGAGCGCGCCCGATGCGGCCACGGTTGCGGCGTATCGCGCGGACCCCGAAGTGCAGTGGCTCCTGGGAATCGCGGAGCAGGCAGGCCTCGCCTCGCCCGACGCGGGTGCTCTCGTTCACGAGACTGGGTGGCTCCGCCTGGCGCAGTTGCTGGCCCGTGTGCGCGCCGCCCTAGCGCCGAACGCCACGACGGCGGTCAAGCGGGCAGCAGGGCCGGGCGCGCTCGCGACGCTCGCCGCCCAACCGCTCGAACCCGCAGCACGGAAGACACCGCCAGCGATACCGACTCGCACCGCGCGCCCGCGAGCGGCGACCCCGGCAGCCAAGCCTGCAACGACCCGCCGCAAGAAGTAGCGGCGGGCCGAGGGCTTCAACTGTTCAGGATGATCTCACCCTCGTCCGAGAGATCGAAGCGTGACGCCAGTGGCTCCTTGGGAAGTCCCGGCATGCGCAGGATCTCGCCCGTGATGGGCACCAGGAAGCCAGCGCCGGCCGCCAACTGGATCTCGCGCACGGTGATGCTGAAGTCCGTGGGGCGACCCAGCCGGGTGGCGTCATCGCTCAAGGAATACTGCGTCTTCGCCATGCAGATCGGCAGTTTGTCGAAACCCAGCTTCTCAAGCTGCTTGCGGTCGCGCACGCCCTTCACGGTGTACTCCACGCCCTTGGCGCCATAGATCTCACGGGCGATGGTTGCGATCTTGGTCTCGATGCTGGCGCTCCAATCGTACAAGGGCGTGTAGTGCGGATCGCTCACCTTGGCGAGTTCGGCCTGAACGATCTCGGCCAGTTCCGTGACGCCCGCCCCGCCCACGCTGAACGACTTCGCAACCGCCACCGGGACACCCAACGAGGCGCAGTGCTTTCGCAACGCCGCGATCTCGTCCTCGGTATCGGTCGGGAAATGATTGATCGCCACCACCACGGCCGGGCCGAACTTGGCCGCGCTCTCGAGATGCCGGTCGAGATTCGCGAGTCCGCGCACCATCCCTTCGACATTCGGCTTGCTCACTTCGGCCAGCGGGATGCCGCCATGCATCTTGAGTGCGCGGACCGTGGCCACCAGGACGATGCAGGCAGGCGAGAAGCCGCCGTAGCCGCAGTTGATATCGAAGAACTTCTCGGCGCCCAGGTCGAAGGCGAAGCCACCTTCGGTCACCACGACATCGGCGTGCACCAGCGCCGCCCGTGTGGCGGCCACCGAGTTGGTGCCATGCGCGATGTTCGCGAACGGACCGCCATGCACGAAGGCGGGAACCCCTTCGGTGGTCTGTACGAGATTGGGCTTCACCGCATCCCTCAACAGCGCCGCCATCGCCCCGACTGCGCCCATGTCGGTCGCCGTCACGGGTGAGCCGTCATTGCGATACCCCACCACGATACGGCCCAGGCGCAGCTTCAGATCGGCGATACCGTCGGCGAGGCACAGGATCGCCATGACTTCGCTGGCCGCGGTGATATCGAAGCCGCTCTGGCGCGGCACACCCTCGGTGCGCCCGCCGAGGCCGACGACGATCTCCCGCAACGCGCGCTCGTTCATGTCCATCACGCGCTTCCAAGTGACGCGACGCGGATCGAGCCCGGACGGACTGCCGAAATGAAGGTGGTTGTCGACCAGCGCGGATAGCAGGTTGTGGGCACTCGAGATGGCATGGAAGTCGCCATTGAAATGCAGATTGATATCGGTGACCGGCAACAACTCGGACGCCCCCCCGCCGGCGCCGCCGCCCTTCATGCCGAACACCGGGCCCAGGCTGGGCTCGCGCAGCGCCACCGCGCTCCTCACCCCGATCTTCGCCAGCCCCTGCGCGAGCCCGACGCTCGTCGTGGTCTTGCCTTCCCCCGCGGGCGTGGGCGTGATCGCGGATACCAGCACGAGCTTGCCGCGCCGGGGTTTGCCGGTGAATGACTTGAGGGACAGCTTCGCTTTCCAATGACCGTAGGGCTCCAGATGCGCCGGGTCGATCTCCAGCGCGCGCGCGACTTCGAGTATGGGTTTCATGGAATCGCACTATAGAAGCAGCGCCGAGGCGATTGCCACTCGGCCCGAACCCACGAGGTGTTTCCTGGGCGAACGGCCCCAGAGCGAGGTTCAGTCTCGGCTCGAACCGGCCGAAACCCCGGTCGGTAGACTCGTTACGATTCGTCCCAGCTTGCGCCCCCTCGGCATGCACGGATGGAGCGACACCGCGTTTTCGGCGAGGTCACTCCGCGCGCGCGCCACGCAGCGGAGGACCCGTCATGGATGCACGGGCCACTCAAGGCCCCTGGATGGAGCATGGCCGTGAGGCCGCGCTGGTACTCGCCGCACGCCGCGGCGAGCTGCCGGCGTTCTTCGAATTGCTCCGCGCGTTCCAATTGCCGCTCTGGCGTGTGTGCTTCGCGCTCACCCGCCATCGCGGCGAATGCGAATTGCTCGCCCAGGAGACCGCTCGCCGCGCGCTGAAGAATGTGAAGCAGTTGGCCGACGGCCAGGCATTCCTGCCCTGGCTGCTGCGTCTGGCGCGGAACCTTGCGGTCACGCAGGCGCGGCGACGCGCCGGGGAGACGCGCGCGTTGGTCGCCGCATTGCGCCCCGACGGCACACGCTGGGAGGACGGTACGCGCGGCGTGGTCGATGTGGCGTACGAGCAGGGCATTCTCTCAGCATACGCCGGGCTCTCGGTGGACGAGCAGCTCGTGTTGGCGCTGCGCCTGTTCGAACGCATGCCCTACGCCGAGATCGCCGGAACGCTCGAGCAGCCGCTCACCGCCACCATGCATCGGATCGCCACCCTGCGTGAGCGTCTCGAGTCGGCGCCGCCCGCGGGCGAGGTGGCGGCGTGAGACATCTGACCGTGCAGCAGCTCTCGGCCTCGCTCGATGGCGCCCTCGTGGGGGTCTCGCTCGAGTTGGTGGTGCGCCATCTTGCGACCTGCCGCGAGTGTCGCGATCGGCATGCACGGCTCTCGAAGCAGGACGACACCTTGCGGCACCTGTTGGCTTGCGATCCCGGGGCCGAGTTCTTCGAGGACGCGAGCATCCGCCTGGAGACGATCCTCGACGCGGAGTCCCGGGGCGTCGCTCCGGCGCGCACGGCCGAGATCGAATCGCACTTGCCCCGCGTCACACTCGACCAGGTGCTGCGCAGTGCGAACGCCGCGACGGTATCTCCTGCTCCGCCGCCGGCACCACGCCCGGCGGTGCCCAGCGCCGCTGGCACGAACACACCAGGTCTGGCCTTTCCGGACTGGATGCAGCGGCAGGTGCCTGCCGACCCGGTGGTCGCGCCCCCTGTGCCCCGGCAGGAACGCCCGATCCCGATTCCGATCGAACCCGTCGTGCTCGCGCAGGCACCGCCCACACACAAACCCGAACCGGTCCGCGCGGCCCCGCCCGCGCCCCGGTCCGCGCCCATCCGCCCCGCGCTGCGTCGCGCGGTCCCGCGCTGGATGGCGCCGCTCGCCGTCACCGCCGGAGTCGTCGCACTCGCGCTCACGGGGCTCTCCGCATTGCCGCCTGTCATCCGCATCCCCGCGCCGGAGCTGCCGCGTCTGCCGCGCTTCGAATGGGTTCGGCGCCCGCATAGCCCGGTCCCTCCGCCCAGCACCGTCGTCGCCGAAACCTCACGCGAGAACTCGAGCACCGTCGTCGCTGAAGTCCCGCGCGAGAACTCGAGCACGGTAGTGGCCGAGGTCCCGCGCGAGCACCCGAGCACGGTCGTCGCCGAGGCCGCGCGAGAGAACTCGAGCACGGTCGTCGCGCAACCCGCGCAGGTTCCCGCCGCCCGCGTCCTCGCGCCAGGCACGCACGTGATCGCGAGCATTCCTGTCGCCGCGGCGCCGGTCACCCACGCGCCCGCGCGGACACCCGCGCAAACGGTGATTCCCACTGTTGCGCCACCCACACACAAATCCCCGCCAGCTCCGAGCGCTGCCCCCGTGGTAGTGGCCTCGGGCCCTCCCGAGGCGGAAACCGCCGCGGATTGGCCATTGCTGTGCGGCGAGGTGCTGGATGACACCAACACGCCTGTTGCCGGTGCGCGCGTGATGCTCGCCGACCTCGACCTTGGGGCACGCACGGACAAGCGCGGTCGTTTCTGCATCGCAGCACCCGCAGGGGACCGCACCTTGTCGGTCGTCGCATCGGGGTTCGCCACCGCACGCCAAGTGGTGAGCCTGGGCACACAAACCATGGAGGTCCATGTCGCATTGCGCCCCATGCCATGATCACTGACTTCGCAACCGCACGAGCGTCAAGCACCACCGGACACGGGTTGGCTCGACCAGCGTCCGCGAGAACGATCCCCTCGGATCCACCTCGACCCCTCGAGAGCGTGGAGCATCATCGGTGAGTGAGTTGGACGATAGCATTGTCGACGAGTTCCTCGTCGACAGCCATGAAGCGCTGGACCGACTCGACCACGATCTCGTGGGACTCGAGCAGGACCCGGCGTCGGCTCCGCTGCTCAAGAGCGCGTTCCGCACCCTGCACACAATCAAGGGAACCTGCTCGTTCCTGGGCTTCCGCCGATTGGAACGCCTGACCCATGCCGGCGAACACCTGCTGGCCAAGCTCCGCAGTGGAGAACTGGCATTCTCAGCCCCCATTGCCAGCACCCTGCTCGCCGTCGGCGACCGCGTCCGCAGCCTGCTCGCCCACATCGAGACGCAGCGGTGCGAGCCCGAAGGCGAGGACTCCGCCCTGATCACACGCTTGGAGCAGGTCGCCCTCGGTGAGTCCGACATCTCCACCCGTGTAGGTCAGGTCAGCGCCAACGACGAACAGGATGGTCCGCTCACGCAACAGCATGTGCGCGTCGATGTGCGCCTGCTGGACGGACTCATGAATCATGTCGGCGAGCTGGTGCTGGCGCGCAATCACCTCATGCAACTCGTCGCAGCCGAGGACTGGTCCGCAGTGCCAACCGCAGCGCAACGCATGGACGCGGTAACCTCTCGGCTCCAGGAGGCGACCACACGCACGCGCATGCAGCCCATCTCGACTCTCTGGACGCGTGTTCCACGCTTGGTGCGCGATGTGGCGTCGGCGTGCGGCAAGCGCGTCGTGCTCGAGATGGAGGGCACTGATACCGAGCTGGACCGCACGCTGGTCGAAGCGCTCAAGGACCCCCTCACGCATCTCGTGCGCAACGCCATCGACCATGGGATCGAGTCGCCCGCGGCGCGCATCGCTGCGGGGAAACCCGCAGAGGGTCGCCTCCGGCTGCGGGCATTCCACGAGGCCGGGCAGGTGCATCTCGAGTTGTCCGACGACGGGGCCGGGCTCGATGTGGCGCGCATCCGTGAGAAAGCGATGCAGCGTGGGTTGGTCACTCCCGAAGAGGCTTCGCGACACACCGAGGCCGATTGGATGCGCTGCATCTTCCTGCCGGGATTCTCGACCGCCGCAACCGTGACCGCCATCTCAGGGCGAGGGGTCGGCATGGATGTGGTGCGCAGCAGCATCCAGCGGGTGGGCGGCACCGTGGAAGTGCATTCCGAGCAGGGGCGGGGCACAACGCTGCGCCTGCGCATGCCCCTGACGCTCGCGATCATCCCGGCACTCATCGTTGAAGCCGTGGGTGAGCGCTACGCCATCCCTCAGGTCAACCTTGTGGAGTTGGTGCGCGTCAGCGCGGCCGACCTGCCGGGCCGAATCGAATCCGTGCACGGCGCGCCTGTCTATCGGCTGCGTGGCCGCCTGCTTCCGCTCCTCTCGCTCGCCACCGAACTGCACGGCGCCAGCAATCCCCCGGCGACGCCACGCAGCCTCGTCGTGCTGCGCGCCGAGGGCAGAACCTTCGGATTGCTGACTCAAGGCGTGCACGATACCGAGGAGATCGTCGTCAAGCCGCTCAGCGAGCGCCTCTGTACGCGCACGCTGTTCGCGGGTGCGACCATTCGGGGAGATGGGAATGTTGCATTGATCCTCGATGTCTCGGCACTGGCGGCACGCGCGGGGCTCACCGCCGTCGACCCGCGCGGCGCAACGGCGGAGGTCGCCACGCCGCACATCGCTTCGCATGCGTCCTTGCTCGTGACCACGCTCGCGGGGCACACCGTTGCGCTGGCGCTGCCAGGAGTGGCACGCATCGAGGAGTTCGATGGTGCGGCGTTCGAGCGACTCGAGGACGCGCCTGCCGTGCAGTATCGCGGCACCGTGCTGTCGGTCGAGGCGCTCTGTCCGCCAAGCGCGCCGCACCACCCGTTGTGCGTCCAGCCAGGCCGCACGTATCCCGTGATCGTGCATGGCGAGGGCGCAGCCCGGATCGGCTTCGTCGTGGAGCGGATCGACGATGTCGTCGAACAGCTCGGACCAACCCCCAAGGGACGGGCCGTGGTGCGCGACACCATCGTCGAGTTCGTCGATCTGGACGCTCGCACTGGCTCGACCTCACCCCACAGGGAGGCGGCGTGAACTCTGTCCACGACATCTCCGCCTGGTGCACCTTCCGGCTTGCGGGTCGGCTCTACGGCGTGCCGGTCGAGCAGGTTCAGGAAGTCCTGCGCCCCACGCCCATCACACGCATGCCGTTGGCCGCGCCCGCCGTACGCGGCCTGCTGCATCTGCGCGGCGCCATCGTCACCGTGCTCGACCTTGCCCGTGTCCTCGACCTGCCCGCCATCGACGACACCCCACGCCCGCACATCGTGGTGCGGGACGGGGAGCGCTCGGTCAGCCTGCTCGTGGATGCGATCGGTGATGTGCAACGCCACGCTCGCCAGGACATCCAGCCTTGCCCCGACACCCTGTCGCCCGCACTGCGGGCCTTGGTGGAGGGGGCCATCCCCCGTGCGCACGAGCTGTTGCTCGTGCTCCATCTTGAACCCCTGTTGCAACGAGCATTCGAACCCCAAGGAGGCCCGGGGCGTCGTGAAGACGCGCGGGAATGTGCATGACATGGACGATCCGCAGACGCTTGGTCGGGCTCGGGGCCCTGGGCGCAACACTCATCCTGCTCACCGGTCTCGCCGGCTGGTTCGGCGTGGTCACGAACTCACGCGCGAGCCGCGACACGGAGCGCGTGGTGCGCGCGACCCGGAGCCATCTTGAAACCGACATGATGCACGACGCTCTGTACGCGGATGTGCTGGGTTGCACGCGCGCCACCGCCACGGCCGAACGCGATACGGCGCTCCGCTCGTTGCATGCGCATGTCGCGCGTTACCGGCGTCATGTCGACGAACTGTCGGCCGTACAGCTGCCTCTCACGCCCCGCCGCGCTCTGGCCGAGGTCCGCCCTGCGCTCGAACGCTATGTTGCAGAAGCCGAGGATGTGGCCACGCTCGTCGAACGCGGCGACCACGGCGAGGCGCTGCTCAAAGCGCAACAACTCGGGCTCACCTATCGCCAACTGGAGCCGCGCACCGAAGCGGTCAGCAACGCGTTGGCCAGTGAGGCGACCGAGGTACAGCGGCGCGCGGAAGCTTGGACGCGGACTGCGCTGGCATTGGTGCTCATCGTCACCTTGTTCGCTGCGCTGGCCCTGCTCCTGACCGCAAGAGCAATCGTCTCGGGCATTGTCCGGCCATTGGAGCAGGCCATGCAGGTCATGGACGCGATCGCCGAAGGCGATCTGGACACGCGGCTCACCCATCAGGCCGACGACGAACTCGGTCGCATGAGCCAGTCCATCAACCGCGCGGTCGAGAGCCTGTCGCTCACACTTGCCGGCATCACGCTGAATGCGCACACAGTCGGGAGCGCTTCCGAGGAGCTGGCGACAGTGAGTCAGCAGATGTTCGCCAATGCGAACGAGACCAGCACGCAGACTTCGGTTGTTTCGAGCGCGGCCGAACAGGTCAACGCCAATGTGCGTCTGGTCGCGACTTCGGCACAACAAGTGGGAGCCAGCATCCGTGAAGTGGCGCAGAATGCGCAGGAAGCTGCCCAGGTTGCTCGGACCGCCGTGCGCGTCGCCGATAAGGCCGAAGCAACCGTGCAGAAGCTGGGAGCTTCGAGCGAGCAGATCGAGAGTGTCATCAAGGTCATCTCGAGCATCGCCGAGCAGACCAATATCCTCGCGCTCAATGCCGAGATCGAGGCCGCCCGCGCGGGCGAGGCGGGGCGCGGTTTCGCGGTCGTCGCGAACGAGGTGAAGGATCTGGCCAAAGAGACTGCGCGCGCCACCGAAACCATCGGCCAGCGCATCGACGCCATCCAGACCGATAGCCGTGAAGCGGTCGCCACGATCGCCGAGATCGTCGCCATCATCAATCGAATCAGCCTGACGCAGGGCGCCATCGCCTCGGCGGTCGAGGAGCAGAGTGCCGCCACGGCCGAGATCACCCGCAACATGGGCGAGGCCGCACGCGGCACGGCAGAGATCGCCAACACGATCGGGGCGGTCGCCCGCGCCACTGGCGGCACCAGTTCGGGAGCGCGCGAGACACAGAAGGCGGCGAACGAGTTGGCCATGATGGCCACCGAGTTGCAGCGTCTGGTCAACCGCTTCCGCTATCAGGCGCCCTCGACCCGGCAGGACCGCGCCGAGCCGATGGCGATCCACCCCGCCACCTCCTCGCGGAGAGCAGCATGACTCCTCCTCGCGCGGTGCGCACCCTGCGCCACCGCATCGACCTCGCGGCGCTGGTGCCCGGCGCAGCCCTCGCCGGCGCAGGGCTGGCGCTGTTGGCGGTGGTCCCAGCCGGGAGGCCATTGCTCCTGCCCTTCACGGCGCTCGCGCTGGGCTGCGGCGCGCTCGCGTTCGCGCTCGCCCGCCACCTCTCGCGGCGGCTCACGGCCGATCTGGCCGAGTTGACCCGTGTGGCCCGGGCCATGGCCGATGGCAACCTCAACATCACGCCGGTCGTTCGCGGCAATGATGAGGTGGCCGAACTCGCAGAGTCCGTGACCCGGCTGCGCGACGCGTTCGCCGGAGTCACCTCGCAGCTGCAGCGGCAGTCGCAGGCACTTGCGCGCGCGTCTGAGGAACTCAGCATCGTCAGCTTCGACATGAGCTCCACGGCCGAGGAGACTTCGACGCAGGCTGCTGTCGTCTCGGGAAGCGCCAGCGATGTGAGCCATAGCGTGGGCGCGGTCGCGGTCGCGGTGGAGCAGATGACCTCGAGCATCCAGGACATCGCCAAGAATACCGCCGAGGCGGCCCGGGTTGCCGCGATGGCGGCGAGCGAAGCGGTGCACACCAATGCCGCGGTGGCGCGACTGGGCGCCAGCAGCGCGCGAGTCGGGGGCGTCGTGCAGATGATCGGCGCGGTGGCGCGACAGACCAATCTGTTGGCGCTCAATGCCACCATCGAGGCGGCCCGCGCGGGCGAATCCGGCAAGGGCTTCGCCGTCGTGGCGCACGAGGTCAAGGAGCTGGCGCGTAGCACCTCGAATGCCACCGAGGAGGTGGCACGGACCATCGCCAGCATCCAACTGGACACGGCGGCCGCGATCGCGGCGATCGAACAGATCCAGCAGACGATCCGGCAGATCCAACAACACTCCGACTCGATTGCGAGCGCGGTGGACGAACAACTCACCACGACCGCCGAGATCGGCCGCAGCCTGGGGTCCGCTGCAGGCGGCACGGCGGAGATCAGCGATGGCGTGGCGGCCGTGGCGGAAGCGGCGCAGATGACTGCTGCCGGGTCGGCACGCACGCAGAGTGCTGCGGGCGAACTGTCGCGGCTCGCAACCAACCTCAAGCGCCTGACGGAGCGCTTCCAGTTGGAGCGCCCAGCCGCCGAGGTAGCCCCGACCACCCCGATGGAATCCTTCGAACACACCGCCCAACGCCACGCGGCATGACCGCATCTTCCAAGGAGAAAGCCATGAAAGCATTGGTGGTGGACGACTCGCGCGCAATGCGCAGCATCATCGGCAAGTTCCTCAAGGAGCTGGGCTTCGAAGTGCACGAAGCCGCGAGCGGGCTGGAGGCGCTGGTCGAGATCCGTCGTATCCCAGGGCTCTCGCTGGTGCTGGTCGACTGGAACATGCCCGAGATGGATGGCTGCGAATTCCTGCAGCGCGTTCGTCAGGAGCCCGAGTTCCACGATGTGCCGATCATGATGGTCACGACCGAGAGCGAGATGGAGCAAGTCACCGTCGCGCTCGAAGCAGGCGCGAATGAGTACCTCATGAAACCCTTCGACAAGCAGGGCCTGCTCGAGAAACTCCTGCTCCTGGGCGTTGATCCGGGTGAGCAAGCGGCATGAGCCCCGCGCGCAAGAATCCCACCCCTCCCGTGCCGCTCATCCGCGTGCTGATCGTGGATGACAGCGTCACCGTGCGTCAGTTGGTGGTGGACGCCCTGTCCATCGACCCCGACATCCAGGTGGTGGGCACTGCGCCCAATGGGGCGCTCGCGCTTTCGATGCTGACGCGCACGAAACCAGACTGCATCGTGCTCGACATCGACATGCCCGTCATGGATGGATTGGAGTTCCTGACTCGCCTGCGGCCCGAATATCCTCGCCTGCCGGTCATCGTCTTCAGCACCCTGACCACGCACGGCGCCGAAACGACTTTGCAAGCCATGTGGAACGGGGCCAGTGACTATGTCGCCAAACCACAAGCTGGCGACTACGAGGGTGCGCTGAAGCAGACGCGGGCCGATCTGGTGCATCGGATCAAGGCCTTCGCGCGCCCCTGCCGCATCGCACCTCCAGCGTCCGCGGTCCCCCCATCCGCCCGAGGAGCAGCCGAGCCCGCCGCTGCCGAGCGAAAGCTGCGCGCGACGCCGACCGCCCCGATTGTGCGCGCCAGCATCGTCGCGATCGGAGCATCCACCGGTGGTCCGCGCGCGCTCGTCGACATCCTGTCCGCACTGCCAGGGGACCTCGAGGCCCCGGTGCTCGTGGTGCAGCACATGCCGCCGCTGTTCACCCGCCACTTCGCGGATGGCCTCGCGGCGCAATGTGACTTGGTCGTTCGCGAAGCCGAGCACGGCGTGATCCTTGAACCGGGCACCGTTTGGATCGCGCCCGGAGATCATCACCTGACCGTCCTGCGGGACGGAGCAGTGGTGCGGTTGTGGCTGGATCAGGATGCGCACGAGAATGCCTGTCGTCCCTCCGTGGATCCGATGTTGCGCTCGGTCGCACGCGTGTATGGCGCCGGCGCGCTGGCCGTGATCCTCACCGGGATGGGAAGCGACGGCCTGACCGGCTGCCGCGCCATCCGCGAGACGCACGGCCAGGTCGTGGCGCAGGATGAGGCCACCAGCGTGGTGTGGGGAATGCCCGGATCCGTTGTGCGCGCCGAGTTGGCGCATGCGGTGCTGCCGGTCGAAGCGATGGCGAGCGAGATCGTGCAGCGAGTGCGTCGCGCCGATTCCCGGAGGGCCGCATGATTCCGCCACGCCCGCCCGGACCCGTGCTCACACCCGCGGACCACACCATGCTGCGCGCACTCGTCTACCAACGCGCCGGGCTTGTGCTGGAGCCCGGCAAGGAGTACTTCGCCGAACTGCGCCTTGGCGCGCTCGCGC
>JANLOU010000186.1:0-3125 GCA_031366735.1 Candidatus Eiseniibacteriota bacterium | reverse complement strand
GTTTGTGTTTGGTGTTGGGCGGATCGTGCGTCCAATGCTCGTGATTGTGTCGCCCGAATGTGGCCATCGTCCCTCCTGTCGACGGCCCGCAGTATAACTGGGGCGCGCCGCGACCCCGAAGCACCGCGGCGCGCCGGTGAGAAGCGAGGACGGCGCGCGACACTTGCCGCGCCGCTTGAGGTTCAGCGCTGCGAGGTGTTCGCCGCCCCGCCCGGACCACGCACGGCGCCGCCGGAGGTGTCGACATCGCGCCCGGCCTCGAGCGCGCGCTTGATGCGAGCGCGGGATTCGAGCAGGTGGGCACGCGTGTTATCGCCCACCGGAGCCGTCGAGGCCAACGCGCGCGCGCAACGCGCATCCACACGCGACAGCGCCAGACGAGCGAGCGCGCGAGCGTCATCCGGCGCTCCCGCAGGCGGCGAGGCCACCAAGGTGGCCATGCGATCCACGAACGCGCGCTGCACTTCGCGACGCGTGCTCGGGCCATCCAACGCCTTCATGCCCGCCGGGCTGGCTCCGCCCACTTCACCCCAGATCGTGCGCGTCAGGCGATCGAAGTGCTCGGACATGCGATACGCCTCGGGAGAGCGCGACTCGGCTTCGCGCATGCGGGCCAGCAACGCCGATCCCGTGACGGCATTGAGCATCGCCGTCTGCATGGCCAGCACCTTTTCGTTCAGATCGTAGTCCTGCCGCCCTGTGAATGTGCCAGCGCCCATCCCCCACTGCGACCAACGATTGGGGGCCAGTCGCTGAAGCAATCTGCCCGGAGCCGCGAAGGCATCCGCTGCCCACACTCGCGCGCCCAGGAAATCCATCGCCTCGCGCTGCTTGGCGGCGGCGACCGGGACCACCGGATCGCGTTCAAGCGGCTGGCCCCGCTCAACGCGGGACAGATACGAGCCGCCCATGTATTTGACCGCGACACCGGCGGCGATGCCGTACTGCTGGAGCGCCGTATCCATGGCGCGCCGCAGCGCGGTCAGGTCGCCACTCTGGCCCACGATGCGCTCCTCGAAGGCCGGCGAGCGCCACAGCTTGGCGATGTAGGCGGTGCGATCCTTGGCGAACCGCAGCGGGTCGTCGCCCAGATCATAGATATTCGAACGCGGGTCGGGAGCGTCGGCCGGATAAGTATCCTCGTCGGTCGAGTACTCGTGCCCGGGCTGCAGCGATTCGTCGGCCACCTTGCGCATGGCCTTGTAGTCCTCGTCTGGATTCGCCGCACCCGTGGGCTGATAACCGTACCGGATCGCCCACATGTCATAGGTGCCCGGCGTCGTGGTCCAGTAGTCCCCTTGCTTCAGGTGCGAATAGTCGATGTTCGGGGACGGGTACTCCATCACGGAGGAATACAGCCCGTTCTGCGACGTCCAACTCGCATCCTGCAGCTTGTCGGTCGGCGTCGAAGTGCTGCTGCGGAAGTTGTGGCGCAGTCCCAGCGCATGCCCGACCTCGTGCATGACGGCCCACTCCACCGCCGGCTTCAGATACGCATCGGGAATCGGGGCCCCGGGCTCGAGCTTGCCCTCGAGCAGCATGGACATGTGCTGCATGGCGCCTGCGCCCGTCAGCGCATCGCCGGCCATGCAGAGTTGGTCGAGCGACATCCCCTCGGGCAAACCCTCCAGCATGGTCTGCGGCAGAATGCTGTTGGCCAGCGCCTCGGGCCCTGCAAAGCGACGATAGGCGTTGGCGTAGCTCTGGAACATCGAGGCTTCGAACAGGATGTCGGAGTCGAAGATCTGTCCCGTGCGTGGATCCACCCGCGAAGGTCCGATGGCGCCGAACGAAGGCTCGTTCGAAGTGATCCAGCGAATGGTGCTGTAGCGCACATCCTCGGGATCCCAGTCGGCGTCATCCTTGGGGGGATCCATGGCGACGATGGCGTTCTTCAGTCCCGCGGCTTCGAATGCCTTCTGCCATTTCTCGATGCCTTCCTTGACCCACGGGCGGAACTTGTCCGGCACCGTCCAGTCCACATAATAGACAATGGGCTTGACCACCTCGCTCACCGCGGCCGTCGGGTCCTTCTTCTCGAGCCGCCAACGATTCACATAGCGGAGCCAGAAGTTCTCCTTGTCGTCGCGGCCGAAATCCTTCTTGGCTCCCATGAAGAAGCCAACGCGATTGTCGGCGTAGCGCGGCGGCATGGGATTCTCGGGCAGACGCGCGAAGGAGTAATGCACGGAGACCGGGATGTAGCGGTTGTCCGGAACGCTCTCCAGCGAAAGCCGCGCGCGATCATTGGGCGTGTAGGTGAGCAGCGCCTCGATCTCGCAGTTGTCCGGGAAGTTCTTGACCTGGGTGAGCGCCGAGCGATCCTTGTCGAAACGCACCGAGACATTGCCGAGAGCGCTCTTCATCTGCTCGCTCAGGTCCGTGACATCACCCACCAGCATCGAACCCAGGTCGATGAGCACCGCTTTGGTGCTGTCCTGCTCGCTCTCGATCTTGAACGACGCCAGCACGGAGTTGGGGATCGACAGATCGCGCGCCTTGTCGATCGGCGTGTCCTTCGGGGTGACGAAGCGTGTGTTCACGTCATACAGCAGGATGCGATCGCCGACGCGCTCGAATTGCAGCATGCGGTCGTCGAGCGGAAGTCCGCCGAGCAGGAAGTTGGAGCCGATGCCGCGCTTGGTGCTCACCACATACAGGAACGGCTGGGCCAACTGCTGCTTGGTGACCTCGAGGTACAGGATGTCGCGCTTCTTATAGAGGTTGAAGAACCCCTTCTTGAGCTCGGCGTCCTTGGTGACTTTCTTCCACTCACCGAATGGCTTCTCGGGGGTGCCGGCAGCGGACGAATCGCCCGGCTTGCCCTTGGACGGAGCCGGCGCGGCCGCGGCGGTGGACACACCCAACGCCACGGACAGCGAGAGGATGGCCAACGACGACAACAGGTGACGACGAAGCATGCGGGAACTCCTGTCGCGGTGTCGTTCAGGACGAGCCGCGCTCGGGATGGGAAGGATCCGGCCGCGGATGAACCGCGACTCTGGGCGGGATCGACGGGACCGTAACGAGCCGCGGGCGCCCGCGGCGATGGCGGTTGGACCGGCGCGGAAATCCGCTGGACGAGCGAGGCCGAGCGTTGCGTGGCGGCGGCAACCCAGCATGGC
>JANLOU010000542.1:0-3412 GCA_031366735.1 Candidatus Eiseniibacteriota bacterium | reverse complement strand
GAGACATCGGCCTTGTTCCCCACGCTGATGAAGTGGGAAATGCCGATATTCAACTGGGCGGCGTAATCCAGGATCGCCAACCCGAGTGCTCCGCTCTGGGATGAGAAAGCCACATGTCCCGGTGGTGGATAGACCGGTGCGAAGGTCGCGTCGAGCCGGATCGAGGATTCCGTGCTCAACACGCCCAGACAGTTGGGGCCGACGAGGCGGATGCCGAATCGGTGAGCGCACTCGACCAACGCGAGTTCACGCGCGAGTCCCTCGGCTCCGGTTTCCTTGAACCCCGCGCTGATCACCACGACCGCGCGCACGCCGCTTCGTCCGCACGCTTCCATCACCCCGAGCACATGGACGGCGGGGACCACGATGATCGCCAGGTCCACCTGTCCCGGCACATCCTCGATCCGCGGATAGGCGTGTACCGATTGCACCGAGTCGGCCTTGGGGTTGACCGGGTAGACCGGACCGGCAAAGCCGTTCGCAAGGAGGTTGTGGAAGATCTCGGCGCCGACCGAGCCGCGTTCCCGCGAGGCGCCGATGACCGCGACCGCCCGTGGCCGGAACACCGCATCGAGCCCGTGCAGTCCGGTCGGGGGCGCGGTGCGCTCGGCGTGCGACAGTTGGGAGGTCATCGCTTACTCGGCCACCGCGGTCGCCAGCGCGATCCGCGTCATCGAGTCGAAGCTGGTGCGGCGTTCGTCCGAGGACAGATGCTCGCCTCGGCGGATGTGATCGGACACTGTCAGGATGGTCAACGCTCGCACGCCGTATTCCGCGGCCAGGCCATAGAGGCCGGCGGCTTCCATCTCGACGCCCAGGATGCCCATCCTCTCGACGATGTCGAAGACATGCGGTTGGGGCGAATAGAAGAAGTCGGACGAGAACACATTGCCCACCCGCACCGGGGTTCCCTGCGCACGCGCGGCCGCAACAGCCTGTTCCAGCAGGCGGTGGTCGGCGATCGCAGCGAAGTCATGATCGGCGAACCGAATGCGATTCACTTTCGAATCGGTCGAAGCGCCCTGCGCGAGGATCACATCCCCCAACTTGACCTCGGGCGGAAGCGCGCCGCAACTGCCCACCCGGATCAGCCGCTTGACGCCGTACTCTCGCACCAACTCCGTCGCATAGATCGAGCACGATGGGATTCCCATACCGTGTGCCATCACGGAGACGCGCTTGCCCTGATACTCGCCGGTGTATCCATGGACATTGCGCACATCGGTGACGCGCCGGGGGGACTGGAGGAACTGCGTGGCGATGTGTTCGGCGCGCTGAGGATCCCCGGGCATGAGGGCGACTTCGGCGAAGTCGCCGGGCTGGGCACTGATATGAGGGGTGGGCATACCCCGATGCTAGCGCACCGGGGCCGGCGCCGCCTACTTGTGGATGCCAGAGGCTCCGGTATGCCATCCTGCCCTCTCGGCTCGCGGGTTTGTCCGGATTTCCGTCGAGCGCGATCGAAATCCTCCACGAAAGGCTGCCACCATCCCCTCGCCCTCGCCGTCTCGTCGCTGGTTCCTGCGCGCGACGCTTGCTGGGGTCGCAGTGCTCGCCGTGGCGCTCGTCGTGGTCAAGCGCCTCGATGAGGACAATCGGTTCTGCGTCTCGTGTCACCTGCACGAGGACCTCTCGCGGCTCACCCATGCCGCTCCCCCCAGCACCCTGGCTGCGGCGCACTTCCACGCGGCCGCGGATGCCGGAGTCGGCATCACCACCGCGCGGGCGCGATCTGTGGCCCCGCCGAACCGGTGTTTCACCTGCCACAGTGGCGAAGGTGTTGTGGGCTGGACGCAGGTCACCGTGTTGTCGGCATGGGATGCGGCGCGTTGGGTGGCCGGGGACCGTCACGAACCCACCTCCATGCGACTGCCGCTCACCAACGCAGCCTGCCTCAAGTGCCATGCAGCGGACATCCATGGCACCATGAGCGAAGAGGAAACTTCCAACTATCACGAGCTTGCTCGCCATAACTCGGTGAGGATGCCTTGTGTGAGTTGTCATCAAGTGCATGTGCGCGCCGAGCCGGACAAGGTATTCCTACAGAGCAGCACCGTGCGGGAACGATGCGCCTCGTGCCATCGCGATCTCGCTGCGAGTTGATTCGTTGTCGCCGCCCCTCGCCGTCCCGATCCTCAGCTCAAGGAGTCCATTCATGCGTCGCTCCATCGCAGTTGTCATCCTGGCCCTGTCGGCCCTCGTCGTCGTTGCGAACCGGCCCAGCGCCTTTCCCGGCGGAACGCCCCGCCTGGTCACGAACATGACGCCGCAGTGCGCGGGGTGCCATTCGTCGGTCAGCGCCGAGCAGGTGCGCGACATGCCCGCCGATGCCGCTGCGGGCTATCTGGTGGACAAGCAGCACTTCGAGAAGATCAAGGCGGGTGAACGCTCATTCGGCATGTTGACACCTGAGGACCGGGAGAAACTGATCGCCAATGTGAAGACGATGGAGGCCAACACGCATGCGGAGATGCTCGTGTCGGCCACCAAGGTCAAGCCCCTGGCGCCGATGACCGTCACGGTCAGGACCCACGGTGGCGCCGGGCCGGTCGTGGGCGTGATGCTCACCGACAACGATGTGCGCTTCGCGAGCAGCCCGATCCAGGTCGAGGGCTTCTCGATCACCGCGGCGCCGGTCGTGATCGGACCGGACGGCAAGCCGCAGACCCAGTTCCTCGACGGCCGCTTCGCGGGGCTCGGCAAGAACATCAACTTCGTGAACATCGCCGGCGTCAAAGGGGATGTCGAGACGAACACCTATCAGGATTGCAGTGTGAAATACGCCCTGCGGGCACCACTCGACCCGGGGACCTACACGATCACGGCCGCATTCCTGTTCGGCACCGAGAAGGGTTCCGCGGTGGGTCGCTCGGAGCTTCCCGGAGGACGCATCATGCCGGTCGGCGGTGGCGGCGCGGGTTCGGGACGCATCCTCTTCACCAAGCCGATCACGGTCACAGTCGCGAAGTAGCCGCGCGGGTCACGGGCGGGCAGGGATGCAGCGCACCACATGCGCCTGCTACACTCTCCCGCCTGATGATCACCTTCAGTAACATCTCGAAGCAGTATGGGCGCCAGGTGCTGTTCGTCGAGGCGTCGTTCCAGCTCAATGCGGGCCAGAAGGCTGGCCTGGTCGGGCCCAATGGCGCCGGCAAGACCACGGTGTTCCGCATGATCGTCGGCGAGGAATCCCCCGACGAGGGCGAGGTCACGCTCCCCAAGCGCCTGAGCCTGGGCTATTACCGTCAGGACATCGGCGAGATGTCGGGGCGTTCCGTGCTCGATGAAGCCATCGCTGGCAGCGGCAGGCTGGGCGAGCTGCACCACGAGCTCCAGGAACTGGAGCACGCTCTTGCCGACCCCGAGCGGGCGCACGAGATGGACCGGATCCTCGAGCGGTTCGGGCAGAGCT
>JANLOU010000170.1:0-6878 GCA_031366735.1 Candidatus Eiseniibacteriota bacterium | reverse complement strand
GACTTATCGAGCAGTCTGTTCGAGACCCGGTTCCGCTATCTGAACAACAAGAACGCCAGCCTGCTCGAGCGCACCCTGGCACCGCCGCTGTACCCGCGCATCCGCTCGGGCTACGAGGACTCGTTCCTGGGGCACAAGTTCAAGTACGACGACATGTGGTCGCCCTCGCAGGACAATCGCTGGTCGCTGCGCTACGGCGCGTTCTGGAAGCCGAATGTGCGCGACAAGATCAGCCTCAACTTCAGCAAGCGCATTGCGATCGATCAGGGCTTCAGCCGCAGCTTCATCACCGCCCAGGGCGATCAGGGCGACCCGGCGTATCCGTGGATCTGGAATAACCGGATCGCACATTCGCCCACGATCTTCGAGGATAATGTGCAGTCCTCGATCCAGTGGCGGCGTTCGTTGTCGGCGGTCGGCTTCACCGAAATGCAGTTCTCGCGGGCGTTCAATGCGCAGCGCCAGGATGTGCTCGGCAAGAACTGGACGGAGTATGTGGAGCCCGACGACCGCTCGCTGTTCCCGGTCGGGGATTCCCGGCGCGATGACTACTTCATCGACTCGGGCGACGACGGCACCTGGCAGGACCGGCGCAGCACCAGCTATCAGATGCAGTGGTCCATGACGCAGCGCATGTGGAAGCGTCACGAGATCGAGTTCGGGCTGGAACACGCGTGGCAGACCGTGCAGTACATGACCATCGAGCGTCCCTGGGTGTTCGATCAGGACGGGCTGGGCCAGTCGCACGACCTGTGGAAGGCGCATCCGTGGGTGGGCGACCTGTACCTGCGCGACCGGCTCGAGTTCGAGGGATTCACGGCCAATATCGGCGTGCGCGGCGACTATTGGTTCGTGGGGCGCGAAGCCGAGCAGGCGCTCGCGGACACCTCGCGCGCGAACATCGCGCCCTCCACGCGAAACCAGTTCTACGCGGACACGCGTTCGTTCTTCGGGCGGCGCTACAAGCTGCACATCTCGCCACGCGTGATCGTGGCGCACCCGATCACCGAGACCAGCAGCTTCTTCTTCAACTACGGCGAGTTCACGCAGAACCCCTCGTACCGCTATGTCTACTCCAAGCTCAACTCCATCTCGAGCGAGTCGTTCCCGCTGCAGGGCAACCCGAACCTGAATCCCCAAGTCTCGGTCAACTACGAGGTCGGCGCCAAGCACCAGTTCTCGCCCCGCGCCGCCGCGAATGTCTCGTTCTTCGTGCGCGATGTGTACGACTACCCCAGCGCGACGCGCGTCGATCCCATCTCGGGCACGAACCTGGCTTCGTATTTCATCTATCTCAACGGGCAGTTCGCGCGCTCCAAGGGATTCGAGATCGAGATCGAGAAGCGGCGCAGCAACCATTGGCAGGGCAAGCTCACCTACTCCTACCAGCAGACCAAGGGGAAGAGCTCGGACCCGAACGAGGACAAGGTGCTGCAGGAGATCGGAGGTTCCAGCGAGACTCGGCTCTCCGAGGTGTTCGTGCGCTGGAATCGCCCGCACAAGCTCACCGGCAGCTTCGATGTGCGGTTCGACAAAGAGGCGCCGCACCCCGTTCGCTGGTTGAAGCAGACCGGCCTCAATGTGTTCATGCAGGGCAGCTCGGGCCGCGCTTACACGCCCCTCGATGCCAATGCCGACAAGACGATCGGCGAGCCCAACAGCAAGAACGCCCCGGTCCAGCTCACCACCGACATGAAGGTCAACCACTGGTTCAGTCTGTATGGCAGGCGCCTGGATCTCGCGCTGCAGGGCACCAACATATTCAGTAACCACTTGATCTACCGCGTCGACCAGATCACCGGACGCGGGTATGTGTGGGGCGAAGGCGAATACGATCCCAGCAAGGTGCCCGGCGTGAACGAGTTCACCCGCATCTCGACCGTGGATGATCCCTCGAACTATGGGACTGGCGCCCAGTGGAGGCTGTCGCTCGATGTCGACTTCTGATCGCAGCGCTCGCCACGATCTGGCGCGATTCGCCATCGTCCTCGCGACTCTGGCGCTGGCAACAACGGCGCACGCGCAGAGCTCGCTCGGCGGCCAGCGTGCCGGCACCTCCTCGGGAACATTCCTGCGGATCGGCATCGGCGCCCGCGCGACCGGCATGGGCGAATCGTTCGTCGCGGTGGCGAACGATCCCAGCGCCATCTACTGGAATGTGGCCGGTCTCGCCTCGCTGCAGCGGCGCGAAGTCGCGCTCTCGCATGTGTCGTGGCCCGCGGATGTGAACTACGAACACGCCACGCTGGTGTTCCCGGTCAAGCGCCTGGGCGGTTCGATCGGCTTGCAGATGGGCGTTCTGGGCACCCAGATCGATGAGACCACCGAGCAGCAACCCTTCGGCACCGGCCGGCAGTTCTATTACACCGATGTCGTGATCGGCGCCGCCTATGCGCGCCGGTGGACCGACAAGCTGCTGGTGGGCACGGGGCTCAAGTTCGTGCGCGAGGATCTGGGCTCCGATGTGGGCGGGCCGGTGACGAGTGCGGTGCTGCTCGATATCGGCTCGATTTACTACCTTGGGCTTGGCAGTGTGCGCATCGCGACTTCGCTCTCGAACTTCGGGTCCGAGTTCAAGCCCTCGGGGAACTACACCTCGCCCACGACCGGCGAAGTGCGGCAGTTCGATGGCTACGACCCGCCCATGGTATTCCGCTACGGGGTGGCGTTCGAGCCCATCGAGAACTCCCGGCAGCGGTTGACCGCGGCGCTCGAGATCAACCAGCCCGCCGACAACGAGCAACTGCTGAAGGCCGGCATGGAATGGACCTACCTGCGCCGCTTTGCGCTTCGCACGGGCTACAACTTCCGCGCCGACGCGCTCAAGTTCTCGGCCGGCGCCGGTTTCACGAGCGATGTGGGCCAGACGAAACTCAACCTGGATTATGCGTTCACCGATGGCGGCCCCCTGGGCGCCGTGAACCGGCTGTCGTTGGGAGTGCGTTTCTGATGCGCCGACGCCTGTTGTTCGCCAGTCTGCTGTTGGCCGCGCCTCTCATGGGCTGCGGCGCGGGATACGAGCTCCCGACCGAACGCCCGCGCGGCTCGGTGCCCACCGACAAGAGCTACGGCATGATCGCCACTTGGACGAACATGACCGATGTGCAGGATGTGCTGCTCACTCAGGGCTCCGGCACGCAGTTGTTCATCCTGTTCAACCATGGGGGCGCCGCCGGACCCGATGTGCCGCGCGGTGAGGTGCAGTTGTATCCGCTGTCGCGTCCCGAGCCGATCGGTGCGCCGTACTTCACACCGCTCGTCTCGTTGTTCAACCCCGTGGCGATCGCCTCGGCGCAGAACAAGCTGTTCGTGTTGGATCAGGGGGACACCTGTCTGGCGCGCTACAACCCGGCCATCGACAGTTGCTACTCGTACTTCCGGAACAATCCCATCCGCGACCTGCGGGCCTATTGGCATGTGCGCGAGTTCGGACTGGGAGGCGGCGACACGCTCTCGACCTTCACCGACACCACGGTGGCATTCGTCAACGGGATGGCGGCGGGAGAGGACGGCTTTGTCTACCTGAGCGGTACCGTGGCGGTACTCGATACGCTGGAGACCGACCAGCGTATCCGCACGCGTAAGTTCGTCTCACGGGTCTATCGCTATCAGCGCGGCGGTGGCGACAGCGACCTGCCAGGGTCCAACTGGCACCGCGATCACAGTTGGGTCATCGAGGACGGCGCCGGGACCTCGTCCGTGCAGGACCCGTCCAATCTGTATTTCTCGCGTTTCGGTGGCCGCTCCCTGTATGTCGCCGACCGTGGCAATTCGCAGGTGAAGGCGCTCTCGGTGGCGCAGACCAATGTCGGCTTGATCAAGGTCGATGGCTCCACCACGGGCTCGAACTTCCTGCGGCCGGACGATGTGTTCGCCGATCTCGCCGGATTCTTCTATGTCGTGGATCGGGGCACGCGCCGCGTCTGGCGTTACGATGGCAGCACCGGCGAGTATGTGCAGCGGGTGGACTTGGAGCCCAACGCTCAGGGCGAGACACTGCTCGACCCCGTAGCCGTTGCGGCGGATGACTCGCTCGCGTATGTGGCCGACCGTGGTCGCGGCAAGGTGATCCGTTTCAAGAGGCGCGGGTGATGCGCCGGCTGCTTCTGGCGACGAGCGCGTTGTTGGGACTGTGCGCGTCGGTTGCCGCCGCGGATACCGACCATGTGCGCACGCCGGCCGAGCCTGCGGGAATCTGGGCGGCGCAGGATGGCGTGAACTTCGCCATCCGGATCATGGAGCAGAACCTGATGGGACTCTCCATCACCAACTACGGCTTCATCGGTAACAATTTCGTGAGCCGCTCGCCCTCGATGGAGTACCCGCTCGGCACGGGCTACGAACACCTCGTGCGTGGGGGGCTCTGGATCGGCGGACTCGCGGTGGATGATCAGGGCGCTTTCACGGGCGTCACCACGGGTGCCGTCGATGGTTCGCAGGGAAGCGCCAGCGCCGATGCCACCGAGTTCACGCCGGTGAGCGAGGGCATCACTTCGCGCAGCACGCTGCCGAACAGTCGTTTTTTCAACTCGGCAGCGGTGAGCGAACTGGACTACCTCTCGACATTCTGGGACGGCGTGCCCAAGCGTGCCACGGGCAACAATCAGGACCATCGCCCGCTCAAGGTGCAGGTCCGCCAGGAGAACTACGCGTGGTCGTTCTCGGACTACCAGCACGTGGTCATCTTCCACTATGTCATCAAGAATGTGGGAGCGCCCATTCGCAACCTGTGGGCGGGCATGTACGACGAGTTCCAGAGCGGGCCCAAGAATGCCTATAGCTGCTGGCCGCCCAGTTCCCAGTGCAGCTCGGTGGGGAGCTGGTTCTCGCGCAAGCGCATCACCTACGCCGACTCGCTGCGCATGCTCACGGAGGAGTACTGCTCCAATATCAACAACTGCAATCGGCAGCTCGTGCCCTACACGGTTGGGCTGGCTCTGTTGGGAGTGCGACCCGGTACGCTGGCCGACACCGCCTCGCGCAAGGTCACATTCGCATCGTGGAGCTACGCGCCCGGTAGTGCGCTGCGCGATGAGGACCGCGAGAAATACGACATCTTGGCGAGTGGCAGGCAGCTCGACCTGTCGCCTCTGCCCGATTCGCTCGCCCCCCCCTCGGGCGATCCGGTCACTTTGTTGGGCGCCGGTCCATTCCTGCAGCTCGATCCCGGCGACAGCATCACGGTGGACTTCGCGTATGTGGGAGGCACGGACACGGCGCAGGTGGCCCGTCACACGCGCTTCGCCCAACGCGCCTACGACCGTAACTACATTGTGCCCGTGCCGCCGCCCTCGCCGCGTTTCACGGCGGTCGCGCGCGACGGCTCGATCGACTTCTACTGGGAGGACTCGCCCGAGGCGACGCTCGATCCCACCAGCCCGATTCCGGCCGACTTCGAGGGCTACCGGATGTATGTGGGCGAGGACCGCAACGACCTGCGCTTGGTCGCGCAATATGACAAGACGACTGCACCCAACGACACGACGGGCTTCAACACCGGTTTCACGGCCGTGCGTCTGGCAACTCCCGAAGTGATCGACGGACAGACCTACCAATACAAGTACACGCTGCGGAACCTGCGCAATGGCTTCAAGTACTACGCGGCGGTGACCTCGTACGACTTGGGCAATGTTGAGATCGAGTCCCTCGAGAGCGGTCGCACGCAGAACGAACTCATGGTCGTGCCCGCCCCGGCCGCAGGCGAGCGGCCGGGCGACGGGGTCACGGTGTTCCCGAATCCCTACCGCGTGGAAGCGCGTTGGGACGAGGGGCAGAATGTGCGCGACCACTATCTTTGGTTCGCGAACCTGCCCAACCAGTGCACCATCCGCATCTACACGCTGAGCGGGGATCTGGTGTACGAGTACGATTTCAACGGCGCCACCTACGATGGCCGCAATGCTCGCGGCGTCTACGATCCGCGCACCGACCTCAAGTCCAAGCTGTCCGGCGCCACTTTTGGCTGGGACATGATCACGCGCCAGGGACAGGCCGCCGCAACGGGGCTGTACATGTATTCGATCGAGGATAAGAGCGGCAAGAAGACGGTCGGCAAGTTCCTCATCGTCAAATCCGATCGGGAGGGACTCAAATGATGCGCGCGCTCCTTCGCCTCGCGCTCCCGCTCGCCGTGCTGGGCGCGCTCGCCTATGGCTGTGGCGTCAAGGGAACGCTGCGGCCCGATCTGCCCCCCGAGACCACGCTGTTCGTGAACGGCGCCGTGGATACGGTCAATCATGTGGTCAAGCTCTACTGGTTCGGCTCGGACGCCGACGGCACGGTGAGCGGCTACGAGATCCGCTTCATGAACCCGGCGGCTCCGGCGGACACGAACTGGATGTTCACGACGCGCACCGACTCGGTCTTCACGGTGCCCTCGCCCTCCGGTTTCGCGGCCCCCGTGTTCGAAGTGAGATCGATTGACAATACGGGCCAGCGCGACCCCAGCCCTGCGCGTCAGGACTTCAAGTTCTCGAATCAACCGCCGACCGTGATGCTTTCACAGAAGCCCGGCGTCAACGACACCACTTTCGCGTCAGTCACCGTGTCGTGGAACGCGAACGACCCCGATGGGGATGGCAGCAAGATGCAGTTCCGCGTCTGGCTCGACGGCAACGAAGCCAGCCCCGAGATCACCGCATTGCGACGCTTCACCATGCCCACCGCTCAGTTCCGTGTCGCGGGAGCGCTGACCTCGGCGTATCGCAAGCTCTATGTGCAGGCGATCGACGACGGGGGTAGGGCGGGCAATGTGGACAGCGTGCGCTGGTTCGTGCGCAAACCCACCACGGGCGATCGTGCGCGACTGCTCATCGTGGATGACGTCCCGACCAGCAACACCAGCAATGCCCGGTTCGATTCGCTGTTCGCGAACAATG
>JANLOU010000158.1:0-3662 GCA_031366735.1 Candidatus Eiseniibacteriota bacterium | reverse complement strand
GGCGCGCCCGCGCCCAGAAACACTCGCGTCCACGACGACAGATCGCCCCATGGCAGGCCGCCGGATCCGCCGCCACCCGTGGGCGCACGCGCCGATAACCTTCGGGATCGTCGCACTCGAATCGGTCGAGATCCCCCGACTCATCGGACGCAGCCCAGGACTTGAGCGACTCGATCACCAAGGTCTCCTCGGCGCCCTGCCCCTCGACCAGGTCGAGCGCCCGCGGACACAGGTAGTTGGATTTGCCTTTGAGTCGCGCGACCGGCAGCACCAGCCCCAACGCAGCCAGCAGCGCGGGCAGGTCGCGCTCGAACAACTGGACCTGGAGCGAACGGGTGCAGGTGGCGACGATGACCCGCTCGTCGGTCTCGGCCGCGTGCAACACCGCCGGCAGCAGATAGGCGAGCGACTTACCCACGCCGGTCGGGGCCTCCGCCATGAGGACGCCTCCGTGCTCGATGGTGCGCGCCACATCGCGCGCCATGTCGAGCTGGGCTTGGCGGTCCTCGTAGCCCGGCCAGCGGCTGGAAAGGATGCCGCCCGGTGCGAGCACGGCCTCGACTCGCGCGATGAGCGACATCAGAAGGTGGTCACCAGTTGCAGATGGATCTTGCCATCCAGGAATCCACCTCCGGGGGCAAGGCCGTAGTCCAGATCGACAAGTCCCCCCGCAGCGGGCAGCCGCATGCCGAATCCAAACCCCGAGGCCGCCCCTCGCGTCAGCCGATCCCCCCCACCCAGCATCGCTTCGCGGGTCTCGAACCACGCCTGGTCGTGGAACAGCGCCAGGCGCTGCCCATCACGGCCCACGAAGTAGCGCCACTCCACTCGGGTGCGGACATAACGATCGACCCGGAACGCCTCCTCATTGTGTCCACGCAGCGTGGCCGCCCCGCCCAAGGCATAGCGTTCGTAGTCGCCCAGCACGCGCCGGGCGGTGAACCGCCCGGCGGCTGCGCCCTCGATGGCCAGACCGGACCGGTTCCGGATGCCGTGGTGCCATTCGGCCTCGGCGAGGATGGCGCTCGCCTGCGACTTGCGGCGCTCGGGACTGCCCGCGCGCAGGCGCTCGCGCTGGAAGATCTGCGTGGCCGACAAGCGCGTGCGCGATCCCCGGCGCGGCGCGACTCGATCGTCGCGCCCGTCCCGCTCGAGTGCGAATGTGGTGTTCTGCAGATCCGCCGAACGGATCTCGCCACGCGTCTGCACCACCTGCTCCTCCTCGTAGGCCACCTCGAGACGCCGCCCGGGCGACACCGCCATGCGCAACCGTCCACCCCAACGCGTGCGCGTATAGAGCGTGTCTTGAAGTTGCTGCGTGACCGCCGCCTCGAATCGCAACGGAGTGCCGAAGAGCAGTGGCTCGGCATAGCGCGCTTCGAAATCGCTCAGTCCCTTGCCGCGCGACCGCCATTGCAACCCGACCGCGCGACCACTGCCCGCCAGATTGCCCAACTCGAGGTGGGCCAAGCCGACCACGCCGGTCCCGCCCTGAACGCCGAGCGCGGCTTCGAACTGGTTGTAGCGGGGTTCCTCCACACGATACGCGAGTGTGCCCGCACGCCAGTCCGGGCCACCCTCGAGCCCAAGATACTCGACTCGTCGGAAGAGCCCCAGTTGTTCCAAGCGCGTGACACCGGCGCGAGCCGTGGTGGGATCGTAGGCACGCCCCTCGAGTCGTCCGAGCGATCGTTTCGCCATCCCGGGATCGGTCACCACCAACCCCTCGAGCCGCACGCGATCCACCACCACTCGCGGTCCAAGGCCCCCGGTGAGTCGCACCGCCACGCGATCCGAATCCGCCTGCCACGCGCTCACACCCAACTGGGCCCACGCATGGCCGCGGGATTCCGCTGCCCGGACCGCGCGCTCGATCGCGGCGGTGACGGCGGCAGGATCCGCAGGCTCGCCGCGGCGCAGCCCCAGCGCCGGAGCGAACACGAGCGAGTCCTCCCGCGTGCCATCCAGCGTGATCGAGCCGAACCGATAGCGCGGTCCTGCATGCGTGTTCACGATCAACACGGGCTCGGCGCCGTCCCGCCATGCCGCCTCGATCCGCGCATCGAGATAGCCAGCCGACTGCAAGCGCGCCGCGGCAAGCGCCACCGCGCCGCCCAAGGCGAGCGAATCCGCGGATGAGCGCAGGGCTCCGCGGAACAGACCATCGCCTTCGCGTGGGGAGAGCGGCCACCCCGGCAACTCCAGCCGCGCTGCCGCCGAGGCGCTCGCAAGGCAGAGCGCCAACAACATCAGGCTGATCCCGATCCGGGTGCGCATCAGAAGAACGCCCTCACTTCGACCCGACCATTCACGACGGCGGCGCGCCCCGGACGCTCGCGCACCGTGCTGCTCAGGCCGAAGGTGGTGCTCTCGTGCAGGCGAAGGTCGAATCTCGCCGTGCCGTCCCAGCGCGCAGCACCGGCGGGGTCGGCGCTGGGAAGCAGCGCCACGGCCGGGGCACCAGTGACGAATGCGCGCCGCACGCTGAAATCGGCGCGGCCTTTGCTGCCGATGTTCACCCCCAGATCGGGGCCCAGACGAAGCGTGCGAGTCGACTCCAACTGTCCCTGCGGCCGCGCCCAGGCCAGGTCCACGACCGCCGCCGCGCGCAATCCCGTACTCGGCTGCAACACCAATTGGGCATTGGCACCCTGCTCGACCAGCGTGCGATCGAAACGCCCCCCGAGCGAGGCCTGCTGCGAAGCCTGTTGCCACTGCACCCTCGCCTCACTCTCGAGCGTCGCGGTGCTGGTGGGGCGCGCCCGCCAGCGGAGCTGTCCCGTGCGTAGATCGGTGGTCTGGGAGAACCCCACGAACAACCGGTCGACATTGACCCGCCGTTCCGCGCGCAACCGTATGGCCGCGGCACGGGAGCCCGGGGCCAACTCGGCTTCGAGCCGTTGCGCGATGCTGCCGCGCGCGAGACTCGGATCGACCAGTGCCGCCCCCGTCGACAGCACGACATCCGCGAGGCGGAGGTCGCCACGCCTGCGCGCCTCGTCCTCGAGCGAGAACTCCACCCGGGACCCTCGCCAGCCTTCACTCGAACCAAACCGCCACTCCGCCCGCGCACTGGTCGCGACGCGCGCCAACCGCTCCAACTCCGGCGACACCGTCAGCACGAGCTCGTAGTCGCCCGTGCCCACGAAGTTGCCGAACGCGTCATAGCTGCCGCGCCCAGCGCCCACGAAGCGAAGTGCGCGCACCCGACGATTCTCGGCTTCGTTGGTGATCTCCACCTGGAAGGAGCCGGCCAGCCCCATGGCCCGCTGCTCGCCCCGCAGACGCATGCTGGCCAGGTCATTGAGGGTTCGTGCCTGCGTGTCCAGATCGCGCGTGGCTCTGCGTTGCGCGGAGAGCGCCACGCCCAGCGCCCCGCTCGCCGGGCTCTCGAGCTGCGTCCGCCACACGCGGGAAGCGAGACGCGTGCGCGTTGGCCCGGCCTCCCGCTGGTCGCGTCGAGCCGTGAAACCGCTCGCGAATCGCCACGGCACCAGCGAGCCCGACGCCAGATCGCCCGCCCACTCCTCACTGACATCGCGCAACTGCGTGCTGTCCGAGGCGGTGCGGCGATGGTCGCGCTCGAATCGCGCCACCGGGACCAACCAGCCCGTGGTCCAGCGCACATCGCCAATGATGCGATTGCGCCCGCTGGTGCCCGC
>JANLOU010000137.1:0-17989 GCA_031366735.1 Candidatus Eiseniibacteriota bacterium | reverse complement strand
TCGTACTTCACCTCGTTCGGCTACTTCAGCGATGCCGAGAATGAGCGTGTGCTCGGGGAGGTCGCTGCAGCGCTCAAGCCGGGCGGGCATTTCCTGCTCGATATGATGAATCGTGACTGGTTGCTGACCCACCCACAGCAGCGCACATGGACACAGCGCGAGGACGGCGCCCTGCTCATGGAGGAGACCTCACTGGAGTTGTCGACTTCACGGGTCGTGTCGCGACAGATCCTCATCGATCCCAAGGGCGGACCCCAAGTGACCAAAGAGTATTTCCTGCGCGCCTACACTTGCGCGGAGCTCACCGCATTGTTGCATCGGCATGGGCTTTCGGTCCTGCAGGTTCACGGTGGGGCCGATCGCAGCGAGTACAGCACCGAGAGCCGTCGGCTGGTCCTGTTGTGCGAGCGGGACGCCTGAGTTGAGCTCGGCCGACGCGCTCAAGTCGCGCATTGGCGAGTTGGTGCGCAAGCGCCGTGCGGGGGCGGTTGCTCCCGCGCCGCCGATCAGTGCACCAAGCGAAGCGCCCTCGGCACCGCGGCCGCGCCGGCTCCGCGTGGCCGAGGCCGCACCGTCCACGCTGCTGGGCGTCGAGACCTACCTGCCCGGCGGCGAGTGGCGCGACTCCAATGGCGTCCCGGTCTACTTGCACGAGCGCCTGCGGTCCGATGTCGAGCCGCGCAAGCCGCACTGGGGACGGCTGCCCGAGCCACCGCCAGGAGAACCCGAACTGAGCGCGGTGCGTGCCGCCGGACTCGAACGCGTCCTCTTCCTCGACCTCGAAACCTGCGGCTTGGCCTCGAGCCCCGTGTTCCTGGCAGGGACGATGTTCTGGAATGGGGAGGATTTCGTGATCCGCCAGTACTTCGCCCGACACTACGGCGAAGAGGTGGCGCTGCTGCACGCGCTCGATGAGCAGGCCCGCGCGTTCGATCTGCTGGTGACATTCAATGGCAGATCCTACGACGCGCCTTTCCTGCGCGCGCGCGCCCTGACGCACCGGGTGGGGTTGCAGTTGCCGCCGCGACATCTCGACTTGCTGCATGCGTCCCGCCGTCGCTGGAAGGGCCGGCTGCCCGACTGCCGTCTCACCACCATCGAGCGTCATGTGACCCGCCGGCGCCGCGTCGGGGATGTCTCGGGCGCCGAGGTGCCCGACCTGTACCATGCATTCGTCCGGGACGGGGACCCCTATCCGCTGGTGCCGGTGTTCCACCACAACCTGCTGGATGTGATCACGATGGCCGAGATCCTGGATGCGCTGTGCCGGCCTGAGAAGGCCCGGTCGGTCGTGTGGGGGTAGCCCCGCCCCCCCATCTCGCCCATTGACGCCGCTCTGGCGGCCACAGGATACTTTCCTTGGCAGCAAGTCCCGTGTGGGCCGTTCCCGTCGAGTGTGGTACGCCAGTGACCATCTTTCGCAACTCCGCCGTGTATCCGGTAGCGTCGCTCGTCCGTCTCGTCGTCTGAGTCGCCTCGGCAGGTGTGCCTGCTGAGGCATTCGCGTTTGGCCCACGAAGAGTCTGAACTGCATTACCTGGAGGCGGAACGAGGCCATGGCTACCGGCGAAGACAAACGCATCACCTGTGTGGATTGTGGCGAGGAATTCCTCTTCACCGCTGGCGAGCAGGCGTTCTACCAGGAGCGTGGTCTGACCAACGCGCCCACGCGGTGCAAGCGTTGCCGTGATGTTCGCAAGGCCAATCGTCCCGATGGCGGCGGCGGCGGTGGAGGACACCGCGGTGGCGGCATGGGTGGCAACAAGCCCATGTTCGACGCGGTCTGTGCGCAATGCGGTCGAGAAACCCAGGTGCCCTTCCAACCCTCGGGCGGCCGACCCGTGCTCTGCCGGGATTGCTTCAATGCGGCCAAGAGTGGCGGCGGCGGTGCCGGCGGCGGTGGCGGTGGCTACGGTGGCGGCGGCGGCCGCGGCGGCGGCGATCGCGGCTACGGCGGTGGCGGTGGTCGCGGCGGCGACCGTGGCTATGGCGGCGGTGGCGGCAGCGACCGCGGCTATGGCGGTGGCGGTGGCGGCGGCGACCGCGGCTATGGCGGCGGCGGCGAGCGCAGCCAGCGTTCCTCAGGGGGTGCGCCCACAGGTCCGAGCGAGGGGCGCATCCAAGGCTCGGTCAAGTGGTTCAACGACGCCAAGGGGTTTGGCTTCATCGCCTCCGACGCGGGCGACGACATCTTCGTCCACTTCTCGGCGATCGCTTCGGACGGCTTCCGCTCCTTGGCGGAGGGTGATCGCGTGGAGTTCGATGTGGTCCCGGGCGCCAAAGGCAAGCAGGCTGCCAATCTCAGTCGTATCTGAAGTCATTGCCGTTCGATGCCGATACCTACCGGGGCTTGCGCGCTCGGGCCGAGAGCGGTCCAGGTACGCGTAGCCCCGTCTTCATCTGATGGATACGGAGATCCATGATCGAGACTGTCCGAGTCTTCACTGCGCTCAGTGAGGAGTTCGTCGAGCTCTTCATGAAGCACCATCCGGTGTCTGCCACGGAGGCAGGCATCCACGACTACGACCACCTCATGCCCGACGACTCGCCCGAGGGTCTGCGCGAGCGTGCGGCATGGCTGCGCGATCTTGAGCAGCGCCTGGTGGCGTCCGTGCCGTGGGACGAACTTCCCACCGAGCCGCGCGTGGACTACGCCCTGCTCCGCTCTCGGATCGCGGCGCTGCGAGCCGACCTCGAGGAGATCAAGGTTCCGCAGAAGATGCCCGCGTTGTACCTCATGCGCGCCTTCCAGGGCGTGCATCTCCTGTTGTCCCGCTCCTTCGCGCCGCTCGACGAGCGCAAGGAGGCTGCGGTCTCGCGCCTCATGGCGATTCCCGAGTACCTCGATGCCGCCAAGGCGAATCTGGGCGTCGTCCCGCTGGTGTACCTCGAGACCGCGTTCGAAATGGCGTCCCAGGGTCCCATGTTCGTGGAGGAGGTGGTGCGGCAACTCCTGCGCCAGTTCCCGGGTGAGGCCGAGCGACTCGAACACGCCGGCAGCCGCGCACGCTTGGGGTTCCTGCGTTTCGCCGACTTCCTCGACAAAGAGGTCCGTCCCAACTGTGGGGGCACTTTCGCGATCGGTGAGCGCTGGATGAACTACAAGCTCGAGCGCGAGCATCTGTTGCCCCATACCTGTAGCGAACTGGAGCGCATTGGCCGCGAGCATGTCGGCCACACACGGATCCTGCTCGAAGAGGAGGCGCGTCGCATCAATCCCACGCGCACCTGGCGCGAGTTGATCACCGAGGGCAAGCAACGCACGCCCGAGCCGAACTGGATCCGCGAGGCGTATATGGTCGAGATGGAACGCGCGAAGCAGTTCGTCATCGACCGAAAACTGGCGCCATTGCCGCCGGGCGAAAAGCTCGAGGTGGTGGACACCCCGGTGTTCGAGCGCAGCACCATGCCCTACGCCATGTACCAGGCCCCGGCGCCGTTCGACGCCGATCAGACGGGCATCTTCTATGTCACCCCGATCGACTTGCGACGCAGCAAGGACGAGCAAGCTCAGCAACTGTCGGGGCATTGCGCGCCCAGCCTGCCAATCGTGTCGTTGCACGAGGCCTATCCCGGTCACCATCTGCAGTTGTGCCACGCGAACCGAGCGGCCACGCGCCTGCGCCGGATCACCAGCAGCGACTTGTTCATGGAAGGCTGGGCGCTGTACTGCGAAGAGCTCATGTGGGAGCAGGGATTCTTCACTCAGGACCCGCTCACGCGCCTCTTCCAGTTGCGCGACCTGCTGTGGCGTTCCTGTCGCGTGGTCATGGACGCCGCGCTGCACAGTGGCCGCATGACCTTCGAGGAGGCGGTCGAGTACCTCACGGAAGAGGCGCTGCTCGAACGCGTGAACGCCGAGAGCGAGGTCCGGCGCTACGCCATGACACCCACGACGCCCATGAGTTACTTGATGGGCAAGCTCGCGATCCTCGAGTTGCGTGATGAAGCCAAGCGGCGACTTGGGGCGAAGTTCAATCTGCATGATTTCCATGCGGCGTTGTTGGCCAGCGGCTCCATCCCACCCTCGCTCATTGGCGAGGAGTTGTGGGACCGGCTCGGGGTGGCGTGAGCATCCGGGCGCGCGTGCTGATGTTCCTGGCGTGCGTCGCCGCAATGCCCGCCCACGCGGTGACCCCTTCGCTCAAGTACGAGATGCACCCGTCGCAGACGGGCCTCACATTCGAGGAGGTGCATTTCCCCTCGGCCCGCGACAGTCTGCCGATCTCGGGTTGGTGGTTCGAGGGGGCCGCCGGCTCGCCGGTGCTGGTGATGTGCGGCCGCGGCTACGGCAACATGTCGGACTTGCTGCCCTCGGTGCGCGAGTTCGCTTCAAGAGGGTTCACCGTGCTGAGCTTCGACTACCGCGACTTCGGCCCCGGCGGCGCCGGCGCGGCGGACTCGCTGCAGAGCGTGGTGTTCGCCTCGCGTTGGGTGGACGATGCCGAAGGGGCGTTCCAATATGCTCGCGCGCGGGCTCCCGGGCGATTCGTGTTCGCATGGGGCCAGGATCTGGGCGGGCCCGTGGCGCTCGCCGTCGCCAGCCGCAATCGCCGCTTGCTCGATGCAGTCGCAGTCGAGGGTCTGTTCCGCACCGCGCAGGAGCTCAGTTATTTCAACGGCACCTCGCAGATCGAGGGAGTCCCCCAGCGCCACCGTCGGCTGGTGTTGGGTTCCGATGAACCGGTTTCCACAGTCCCCATGCTGCAGGTGCCGCTGTTCGTGGTGATCGCCAGGAAGGATGCGGTCACCCCTTCGAGCGTCACGCAGGAGGTCGCGCGCCGCAGCCTGTCGCGGATCGACCGGTGGATCCTGCCCGAGGGTGGCCATGTGGGCCTCGAGCTGACACCCGGGTATTTCGATCGCTTGTCGGATTGGTTCAAGCAACTCATGAAAGTGCTGCCCACGCCATCCTCGTGAGTCGCGGCGACCTGGCGCTCAGCGTCGCCAGGGGAACAGCGCCCGCCAACCTTCGTCCAGACCGGACACGCTCATGGGGTACGCCGTCCCCTCTGCTTGCACGGGCCTTGCGCGTGAGGAGTTCGAGCCGGCGTGATCGAGCACGCGGACGCTTGGGATGGTGGCGCCGAAGCGAGCATTGATCGAGGCGATCATCGTGTTCGTGAGCACGGCATGCGCAAGGTCGTTCGGGTGCACGCCATCCAGGCTGAACAGCCCGCCCGTGATGTAGTCGCTGGTGTATTCCGTGCTCCCGACGCGCAGCCCGTTCGCCCGGATTTCCGCGAACAGTTCTGCCATGTCCACGCGCACGATCCATGGCCGCCGCGCCACGGAATCGATGGCGGTGTTCATGCTGGTCACCGCCGTGGTGATGGCCGTGACCTCGGCGACACTCAGAACCTGACTGTTCAGCAACGGCTTGCCATTGCCGGGCACCATCGGATTGACGAAGTTGTACGCGCCGACGGGGATGCCGTTGCCCACCGCAAGTGAATCGGCGGCCGTCAGGAGCACCAGATCCCCGGTGCCAAGCGCTGCCGGTCCCGGGCCCACCAATGGCACCGGTTGACCCGTGCTGAGGCTCACGGTGGCGGCCGGGAATGTGGTGCAGAACGGCAGTCCCGTCACATCCGCCACGGTGAACAGCGCCAGTTTGGCGTTGGGCGCAAAGCTGTGGAGCGCATTCATGTGCCCCGTGAGCAGCGCCGCGAAACTCGCCGAAGGAAACACCGGCGTGCTCCCGCCTGAAACGGCCGAGCCCAACACTTCGTTGGAGCCGAACTCGTAGCTGATGAATGTGGGCGAGAGCGACAGCACTTGTTGCAGGAGGCTGCCTCGATGCCGCGCCACGACATTGAAGAAGGTGAAGTTGGTGCGGAACAGCGGCGCGTTCGTGGTGTAGTAGTTGGTCGTGTCCGCGAAATCAAGCGCCAGCGCTCCCGGCACTCCCAGATTGTCGTACGCGAAGTTCTGGCCGAAGTTCATGGGCGCACCGGTTGTGCGACCAAGATTGTTCACGACCAACGGACGATAGGATTTGATCTCGAGCAACGCTGGGATGCCGTCCTGATTGATTGACGGGAAAGTGAATGAGCCCTGTCCATTGAGCAGCACCGTCTTGCCGACCTGCTGCGCGAAGATCGCGGGAAACGCTTCGATCTGATGGCGGTCCACCACGCCCCCGGATTGGTATCCGGTCGAGATGGTGGTGCCCGTTGCAACGTACCGAGTGAAGTCCGCGGTGCCCGTTGTGAGCTCCGGCGCAGCGATGCTCGTGATCTTCTCGCACGGCCCCTCACAGCCCGCCAGGAACAGCGCGAGCCCAAGGATCAGCGAAGTCCGCAGATGATTCTGCATGGCATTCATTCCTCCCGGGCTCACCATTGGTAGGCGAAGCTTGCGCCGAGCGCATTGACATGGGCTTTGTAGACGCCATTGAAGTCATCCCGTTCGATCCCGTCGGTGCTGCGCTTCTCGACGAACAGGAACAGGTTGTAGACATCCACCTTCCACTTGCCGAGCTGCCAGCCCAGGCCCAGCGTCGCGCCGTGGCGGTTGGCGTCGGGGAGCAGTGGGGTGACGGATTCCGTTGGCGCTGCGGCCTGATCGAAGTAATAGCCGAACCGATAGGTGTAGTGCTGCAGACGGTGCTCGGCGCCGAGCCGGACCTGGAACTGGTCCTGGTAGTCCTCCTGGACCGTCTGATCCAAGGACGGATCGGCCTTGAAAGTGAGTGGAAGGTTGTCGAACGCCGACCACTTATGCCAGTTGCCGTCCACCTCGCAGGTCCAACTCGGCGTGGGGTTCCATGCCGCCCCGAGCGACCACATGGCGGGGAACTTGAGCTTGGTCGCCACCGCTTGATCTCGCGGCAGACCCGCGGCGATCGTGCCGTCGAACACCGGGTCGCCCGAGAGGATCTGCGTGAACTCCGCCTTGCCATCGGAAATGTCGACCTCGGTCCTACTGCGATAGTTCAGGCCGATCCGCCACTGATCGCATGGCGTCAACAAAATCCCGCCGTTGAATGCATACCCCGGCTTGAAATCCGAACTGAGTTTCGCCTTCGCCACATTCACCGGCCGGCCGCCGTCGGTGACGAAGGTCTTGATGCTGTGGAGTTCGACTTTCGCGAACAGCGCGTTGAAGCCGGCGGCGACGGACCAGCGCGGGTGGATGGCGTACGCCAGGCTGAAGTTGGCGTTCAGCGTCTGCAGCACGGCCTTGGTGACGCGATCGCGGCCAGTGAAGTTCTCCGGGTCCTTCCATTCGACTCCCAGACCGAAGGGCGCGTTCACGCCCACCCCATAGGCGAGCTTCTCGCCCGCGCCCAGCGGACTGGTCCAATAGAGCTGCGGCGGGAAGAAGTTGCCGCGCTCCATGGCTTCGACCGTGCCCACGCCGGGGAACGGGTCCACCCCCGCGAAACTGTTCACGGTCGTGAGCCAAGTGCCGCCCAGAAAGAGCTGTTTGCCTTTGAGCCGGGTGAGCGCAGCGGGGTTGTAGAACAGCGCCGAACCGTCATCGACCGAAGCGGTGCTGGCGCCCGCCATCCCGAGCGCCCGCGCACCCTGTTCGTAGATGCTGTACCCGGCACCGTGGGCGGCGCAGGGCACCAGCAGCACCGTCGAGAGCACAGCGGCCTGTGCTGAGCGAGTGAGTCGCATGAATCCCTTCCCTTCAGGAGGTGGGTGGGGAGTGCGGCACCCGGAAGGTGTCAGGCTCCGTGAGGCAGGTACATCGAATCGATCAGGTCCGAGAATCGCTGCATGATGACCCGACGGCGCACTTTCAGAGTGGGGGTGAGCTCGCCCGCTTCGGGACTCAGGTCCCGGTCGAGCAATTCGAACTTCTTGATGGTCTCGAATCCCGCCAGGTCGGCGTTCAGCTTGTCGATCTCCGCCTGGTAGAGCGCGCGGACTTCGGGGTGCCGCAGCAACTCGGCGCGCGTCTCCTGTGGCCACCCCCGCGCCTTCGCCTCGATCTGGAGATTGGCGAAGTTGGGGATGAGCAACGCCACGCAGTAAGGCTTCTGATCTCCGAGCATGACCGCCTCGCTGATCCACTTCGAGGTCTTGAGCCGACCCTCGAGCGGCTGCGGCGCCACCTTCTTGCCGCCGGCGGTCACGAGCAGATCCTTGAGCCGGTCGGTGATATGCAGGAATCCGTCCTCATCCAGGTGGCCCACATCACCGGTGTGGAACCAGCCGCCCTCGAGCGCGAGCCGCGTGGCGTCGTCGTTGTGGAAGTAGCCCAGCATCACATGCGGACCGCGCGTCAGGATCTCGCCCTGCTCGCCGATCCGGACTTCGACGCCGGGCACCGGCGGTCCCACGGAACCCGGGCGCTCGCGACCCGGGACATTCAGGCAGATGACGGGGGAGGTTTCGGTCAGCCCATATCCTTCGATCACCGGGATGCCGACCGCGAAGAAGAACTCCATGACCTTCGGCCCCAACGGGGCGCCGCCCGAGATGCAGAAGCGCAACCGTCCGCCCACGCGTGCGCGCACCTTGGCGCCGACCAGTTTGTCGGCGATGCGGGCTTGGAGCGCGAACAGTCCGCTGGGCTGCTGGCCCTTGAACCGCAGCCGCGCGGCCTCGGTCCCGATCCGCAGGCCCCAGAAGAAGATGTGCTTTCGCAGCGCGGGTTGTGCCAGCGCGTTCTCCATCACGCGGGCATACACCTTCTCGTAGAAACGCGGGACGCCCGTGAGGATGGTCGGTCGCACCTCCACCGCGTTCGCAGCCACACTCTCGATGTTCTCGGCGAACGCGATTGTCGCGCCGGCCTGCAGCATGACATACAGCCCGGCCATGCGTTCGAAGATGTGGCACAACGGCAGGAACGACAGACAGCGGTCGTTCGAGCCCACCTCCACGACCTTGAGGCAGGCCTCGACATTGGAGGCGATATTGTGGTGCGAGAGCATGGCCCCCTTGGGCTCGCCGGTTGTGCCCGAGGTGTAGATGATGGTAGCCATGTCGTCGGGGTTCACCCGCTCGGCCCACTCGCGGAATGCGCGCGGCGCGGCTTCGGCACGCGCGGCGCCATCGGCGAGCAACTCGGTGAATGCTCGGGCGTGCGTGGCGGAGGTGGGAGCCGGATCCATCGCGACCAGCGTCCGGAGTGTCGCCAGGCCTTCGGCGGCGGTCGAGATCTTGTCGAACTGGGCTGGGGTGGAGACGATCGCCAACCTGGCGTCACTGTTCTGCAGGATGTACCGACACTGTTGCGCGGTGAGCGTGGGGTAGATCGGCACGGTCACCGCGCCGAGCGAAAGGATCGCGAGGTCGGTGAGCGCCCACTCGTAGCGGTTCTCCGAGATCAGCGCCACGCGGTCACCGCGCTGCACGCCCAGCGCCGCGAGCCCATGCGCGAGGTGCTCGACATCCGCACGAGCCCGGCGCGAGGGGATCGACTCCCAACCTGCAGCA
Source organism: Candidatus Eiseniibacteriota bacterium (assembly GCA_031366735.1). Taxonomy (GTDB): domain Bacteria; phylum Eisenbacteria; class RBG-16-71-46; order RBG-16-71-46; family RBG-16-71-46; genus CAIXRL01. Next base: position 8,591 of record JANLOU010000137.1, on the reverse strand, counting down.
GTCTTCCGCATGAACAGCGCGGGCTTGTCGCGCTTCTCGACGGTGTCGAGGAAGATGCGGATCAATGTGCTGGCCATGGCTCCCTTTCGGGTCGGGGCCGCGACGGTCCGTGAGGCGACCCCACCCACTGGAGTGGTAGCACTGGGTCCAGTGCGACGACAAGCAGGATTCGTATTGCGAGTGGCCGCGGAGCCCTTGCGAAGCTCGGGGCACGCCTGCGTCGAGTTGGTTGACAATGCCGAAGACGCTGGCGCAAGGTGACGATTGCGCTGGCGCATGGAGCGCCGCACGCAAGGAGGGCCTCGTCATGTCGAGCAACCGCAGGGTGCTCGCGCGCCACCTCGTGCCGAGCCTCGCGATGCTGCAGGTTCTCCTGTCGGGACTGCTGGTGGGCTCGCCCGCCCTTGCCAAGGGCGTCGAGGAGTGGGTGGCCGAGGGCGACCGGCACTACGCCGCGGCCCATTTGGTCGATGCGCGCGGGGCCTATCTTGGCGCGGTCCAGTCCACGCCGGGTTCATTCCTGGCGTTGTCGCGCCTGTCCCGCTCCGAGTCCGAGTTGGGCGAGCTCCAGAAGGGCGACGAGCAGCGCCGCACCTGGTCGGCGGCGGTCGAGCATGCACGCGCGGCCGTCAAGCTTGCGCCCGACTCGGCCAGTGGTCATACCGGTCTGGCCGTGGCGCTGGGTCGCCAAGCCATGCGCGAGGGGGCCAAGACCAGGCTGGCGCTTTCACGCGAGATCAAATCCGAGACCGATCAGGCGCTGCAGCTCGATCCCAACATCGGGCGCGCGTGGCATGTGCTGGCGGTGTGGAATGAGAAACTCGCGAGCCTCAATGCCATGGAGCGCATGACCGCGAATGTCGTGCTGGGTGGCGTCCCCAAGGGCGCGTCGCTCGAGAACGCCGAGCGAGCGTTCCAGAAGGCCATCCGACTCGAGCCCGACTATGTGAACCATCGCCTTGAGTATGGCCGCCTGTTGCGCTCCCTCAAGCGGCCGGCCGACGCCCGTCGCGAGCTCGAGAAGGCGGTGAGCCTGCCGCCCACCAGCTCTGCGCTCGATGCGCGCTACCAGTCCGAGGCCAAGGAGTTGCTGGCCAAGCTGCCGCGATGAGCGCCATGTCCTCGACCTGCTGGATCCTGGGAGGCGTGCGGACCCCTTTCGCCAAGGCGGGCGGACCGCTCCAGCGCACTCCATCGTATGAACTGGGTCGCATGGCCGCGACCGAACTGCTCGCGCGCGCCGAACTCGATCCGGCCCGGCTCGACGAAGTGATCTTCGGGCACTGCGCCATGCCGGCCGAAGCCGCGAACTCCACTCGCATCGTCGCGCTGCGTTCCGGCGTGCCCGAACAGGTTCCAGCGTTCACCGTGCATCGCAACTGTGCCTCGGGGATGGAGGCCGTGGCGAGCGCTGCGTATCGCATCGCGTCGGGGGATGCGCACCTGGTGCTGGCGGGCGGCATGGAATCCATGAGCCAGATCCCATTGCAGTACACCTTTGAATACGCGCAGTGGTTGCAGGGCCTGATGGGGGCGAAGACTCCCTGGGCCAAGCTCGGCGCGCTTGCGCGCTTCAAGCCCGCCATGCTCACGCCCCGCGTTGCCATCGCCGAGGGCCTCACCGATCTCGTGTGCGGGCTCAACATGGGCCAGACGGCTGAAGTGCTGTCGCGTGAGTTCCGGATCACTCGCGCGCAACAGGACGCCTACGCCCTGCAGAGCCATCTCAAGGCGCTGGCCGGACGGGACAGGCTGCGTGAGGAGATCGTGCCGGTCTTTGCGCCGCCCACCTACGAAGCGATCCGCGACGATGTGGGGCCACGCGAGGGGCAGACGATCGAAGCGCTCGCCAGACTCAAACCCTACTTCGACCGGCGCAATGGCACCGTGACCGTGGGGAATAGCTGCCAAGTGACCGACGGCGCCGTGGCGTTGTTGATCGGCGATGAAGCGCAAGCCTCGTCCTGGAACAGCGCGCCGCTGGGCCGTATCCGTAGCTTCGCCTTTGCGGGCCTGTCCCCTTCCCGCATGGGGCTGGGACCGGTGTTCGCGGCCGCTCGCGCGTTGGAGAAGGCGGGGCTCACGCTGGCTGACATGGAACTCTTCGAACTCAACGAAGCGTTCGCCGCGCAGGTGCTCGCGTGCCAGATCGCGGCATCCAGCGCGTCGTTCGCAAAAGCCGAGCTGGGGCGGGCGAGTGCGTTGGGTGAGTTCCCCGATTCGATCCTCAATGTGAACGGTGGGGCCATCGCGCTGGGTCACCCGGTCGGGTGCAGCGGCGCCCGATTGCTGCTGACCCTTCTATGCGAGATGCGCCGCCGGAACCTCAAGCTGGGACTCGCGGCGTTGTGTGTGGGTGGCGGACAGGGTGCGGCCTTCGTGTTGGAGCGACCATGAGCGCGTTCCGCGTCGAAGCGGGAGGGGATGCGAAAGTCGCGCATCTGGTGATGTTCCAGCCGGAGCGCAAACACAATGTGCTTGACCTGGCGGCGCTCGATTCGCTCGATCACGCGCTGGCCCAACTCGAGGGTGATTCCGATCTGAAGGGCGTGGTGCTGCGCAGCGGGCGGGAGGGCTCGTTCATCGCGGGAGCCGACATCGAGGCGATCGGCGCCATCACCGATCCCGACGAGGTGCGCCGCCTCATCCAGCGGGCGCATGCGTTGTTCCTGCGCCTCGAGAATCTGGGTGTCCCCACGGTCGCCGCGATCGATGGCGTGTGCCTGGGCGGCGGCACGGAGTTGGCGCTGGCCTGTGACTCGCGCATCGCGAGCGAGGAGCCGCGCACCCTGCTGGGGCTGCCCGAAGTGATGCTGGGGATCTTCCCGGGTTTCGGCGGCACCACGCGCCTGCCGGGCGTGGTGGGTTACCCCGCGGCGCTCGACCTGATCCTCACCGGCCGCTCGCTCGATGCGAGGCGCGCCGAGAAACTCGGCCTGATCGCGCGGGCGGTGCCGGCGACCTGGCTGCTGCAGTCCGCGCACGAACGCCTTGCCGAACTGGCGAGACGCCCCGCCGGAAAACGCCGCGACCGGCACACACCGAAAGGGTTGATGGGGTGGCTGCTGGAAGGGAATCCGCTGGGCCGGAGCGTGCTGTTCTCGCAGGCGCGCAAGAGCGTGCTTGCGCGCACGGGGGGGCATTATCCCGCCCCGCTCGCGGCCATCGAGGTGCTCGAGCGTTGTGTGGGTCAGACCCGCGAGATCGCGCTGGCATTGGAATGCGACACGGTCTCGCCCCTGGTGGCGGGGGCGGTGTGCAAGAATCTTGTGCGCATCTTCAGCTTGAGCGAGGCCGCGAAGAAGGCCCCGGTTGGGGAGGATCCGTCGATCCAGCCTGCGCGCATCGAGCGGTTGGCGCTCGCCGGTGCGGGCGTGATGGGCGGGGGTATCGCCGAGCTGGCCAGTCGGTTCGGGGTCGCAGTGCGGCTGCGGGACCTGAAGCCCGAGGCCCTGCAGAAGGGTCTGCAGACGATCCGCTCGGTCATCGATGAGCGCGGCCGCAAGAAACGCACGAAGGCGCGCGAGAAGGATGCGCAGATGGCGTTCGTGAGTCCAACGCTCGAGCTGACCGGAGTGCAGCGCGCGGATTTCGCCATCGAGGCGGTGGTCGAGGACCTCGACATCAAGCGCCGGGTTTTCGCGGAACTCGAGGTGCGCATGCGTCCCGATGCGGTGATCGCGACCAATACTTCCTCACTCTCGGTCGATGCGCTGGGCGAGGGCCTGCAACACCCCGAGCGCTTCGTGGGATTCCATTTCTTCAATCCGGTGCACAAGATGCCGCTCCTGGAAGTCATCCGCGGCGCACGCACTTCGGATGCTTCGCTGGTCACCGCGGTCGCGTTCGCACGCCGCCTGGGCAAGACGCCCGTGGTCGTGAAGGACTCGCCGGGCTTCGTGGTGAATCGAGTGCTCATGCCCTACCTGCGCGAGGCGCTGCATCTGCTGGAGGAAGGCTACGGCGTGGCCGAGATCGATCTGGCCATGAAACACTTTGGCATGCCCATGGGCCCGTTCGAAGTGGTGGACGAGGTCGGGCTCGATGTGGCGCAGAAGGTGGGTGCGGTGTTGACGCGCGCTTTCCCGACACGCATGGCCGAATCGCAGATTCTCGCGAAGCTGGTGGAGTCGGGACGGCTCGGTCGCAAGAACGGCCGCGGTTTCTATACGCATCACGGCCGCAAGCGCACCCTCGATGCCTCGGTGCGTGGCGTGCTCGGGTTGTCGGCCGAGCGTCGCGCCCCGAGCCTGGAGCGACTCACGGAGCGCATGGTGTTGGCCATGGTCAACGAAAGCGCGCGATGCGTGCAGGAGGGCATCGTCGCTCGGCCGGGCGATGTCGACCTCGCGCTGGTATTTGGCGCGGGTTTTCCGCCGTTCCGAGGCGGACCGCTCCGCTATGCCGATACCCTTGGCGTGCCACACACGGTGGAGCGGCTGCGCGTCCTCGAAGCAGAGAAGGGCACGCGCTTCGCGCCCTGTGGATGGTTGACGGAGAAGGCCGCGGCAGGAGCACGGCTCACGCCCTGACTCGAGCGCCGTGATGGAGCCCGACCGGCTCCTGTGAACCATGGGCTTGGCTTCCCCCACCCCGGAGCATTGTTTGATCCACGACCGCGAAGTCGATGTGCTCGTGCTCGGCGCTGGCCTGCAGGGCGCTGGAATCGCACTCGAGCTGGCCGAGCGCGGCGTCTCGACAACCCTGCTCGATCAGGATGCGCTGCCGCTCAATCGCGCAAGCCTTCGCAACGAGGGCAAGATCCACCTGGGCATCATCTACGCGAACGATTCCTCCATGCAGACCGCGCAGCTGCAGATCGAGGGCGCGCTGTGCTTCCGGCCGACCCTGTCGCGTTGGATGCATGGCGACTCCGCATGGCTCGCGCGCTCCACGCCCTTCCAATACCTGGTCGCCGAGGATTCGGTCCTTGGCCCGCAGAAGTTGGCCGAACACTACGCGGCGGTTTCCACGCTCTGCCGAGCGCGGCTCGAGCAGTACCCCGGACTCGACTACCTTGGCGAACGACCGGACGAACTGGCACAGCCGTTGTCCAGCGAGCGACTCGCCAAGTACTTCGATCCCTCACGATTCGCCGCCGCGTTCGACACGGTCGAGCGCGCGATCGATACCGAGGTCATGGCCGTGGCGGTGCGCCACGCGGTGCTTGCGCGCGAGGCGATCACCTTCCTGCCCTCGCACAAGGTTCGGGCCGTTGACCGGCAGGCGGACCACTTCCGGGTGGAAGGCGACGGGCCGCAGGGCCCATGGCGGATCCGTGCCCGTCAGGTCGTGAACGCTTTGTGGGAGCAACGCCTGCATTTCGATCAGCAACTGGGGCTCGCGCCCGCGGGCGACCTCCTGCATCGGCTCAAGTACCGCGTCATCGCTCGACTGCCGGACCGCCTGCGCGCAGCACCCTCGGTGACCATGGTGCTGGGTCGGTATGGCGATGTCGTCGTGCGCCCCGATGGAACGGCGTACCTGTCGTGGTACCCGGCCGCGATGCGGGGGTGGACGCATGATATCCAACCGCCTGCCGAATGGGAGCCCGCTTGTCGCGGCGAGGTCCCGGCAACGCTCGCGCACGAGCTTGCGCACGCGTTCCTGACGGCGATCGATGCATGGTATCCAGGGATCGGCGAGTGCGAACCGCTCCGCGTGGATGCGGGTGCGATCGTGGCGATCGGTCGCAGCGATGTCGACGATGCGGCGAGCGCCCTGCACGATCGCTCGCATGTCGGCGTGACCTCGCACCAGGGCTACCACTCGGTCGACCCGGGCAAGCTCACGACCGCGCCCATGTTCGCGCTGCAGGCCGCCGACCGTGTCGAGCAGGTGCATCGGGCCATGGGGTCGGCTCATTGAGCGCCGTCGCGGGGACGCCTCGAGTGGTCGCGCTGGTGCCCACCTGGCGTGCCGCGGCGTTCATCGACGCCACTCTGGATGCGCTCGCAGCGCAGCGTTGTCCCGGGCTCGAGATCCTCATCTCGGATGACGCCTCGCCCGACGATACCGCGGCGCACTGCGCGGCCTATGTGCAACGCGATGCCCGGTTCCGGCTCATCCGACAGCCGCGCAACCTGGGCTGGGCCGGAAATGTGAATGCGCTGCTGCGCGCCGCCCGCGGCGATTACCTGCTGTTCGCCTTCCAGGATGACCTCCTCGCGCCGGACTACATCGCACGCTGCGTGGCGGCGCTCGAAGCCAACCCGCAGGCGATCATGGCGTTCTCGGATATCGCGCTCATCGAGCAGGATGGTCGCCGGGAACCCAAATCCTACACGCGGCTCGACGGAGTGACCGATCGGCTGGTGCGTGCACGCTGGATGGCACGCCAGCGAGGTTCATGGTGGATTCCCAACCGCGGCGTGTTCCGAGCCCGCGCGGCCCGCGACATCGGCGGCCTGCGCCGCCACGCGGCGGGCGAGTTCTCGGCCGATTGGCCATGGCTGCTGCACATGAGCCTGTTGGGCGAGTTCGTGCGCATCCCCGAGCCGCTGTGCACGAAGATCTATCGCCCCGACAGTCTGTCGCGGAGCTGGAAGTTCTCCGCGCGCTCGTGGGCCGCCGTGACCTTCTCGGCCATGGCGTCCGTGCGCAGGGCCGCGATCCCAACATCCGAGAAGTTCGCCCTGCACCAGACGCTTGCCCGGTTCCTCGCTCGGCACCTCTGGCGTACCCTGCGACGATCGCCCGGGCGCCTCTCGCGCCAACTGGGCCTGCGACCCGCCACGGCCGCCACCTCGGCGGCGCCGGGTTCCGCGGGAAGGAAGACTCGATGAGCCAGCAGCAACCGAACAACCCCCTGCACGGCATCACGCTCGAGGCCCTACTCAAGCTCATGGTCGAGAAGTACGGGTGGGATGGGCTGGGCCGCGACCTCAAGATCAACTGCTTCCTTGTCGACCCCAGCATCCCCTCTGCGCTCAAGTTCCTGCGCAAGACACCCTGGGCGCGCGAGCAGTTGGAGGACTTCTATGTCCGCTATGTGCACGACCGCGATATCCGCTGAGCGCTAGCGCGGATACGGCAGGTCACGGACTCGGCTATACTCCCGGATTCGCACACTTCTCGCCGGGCTCCAGCGCCCGGGATCCCCAATCATGAGGTCGGTACCCCCATGCTCCGAGCCGGAATCGTCGGTCTGCCCAATGTGGGTAAGTCCACGCTGTTCAATGCGGTCACGCGTACGCGCAAGGCCGAAGCGGCCAACTATCCGTTCTGCACGATCGACCCCAATGTGGGCATCGTGACCGTGCCCGATGCGCGGCTGTATGAACTCCAGAAGATCGCCAAGACCAATGTGGTGATCCCGGCCGCGATCGAGTTCGTGGATATCGCGGGGCTGGTCAAGGGTGCAAGCCAGGGCGAGGGATTGGGCAACAAGTTCCTCACGCACATCCGTGAGGTCGATGCCATCGTGCAGGTGGTGCGTTGCTTCGAGGACGCCGACATCCATCATGTGTCCGGCTCGATCGACCCGGTGCGCGACATCGATGTGGTCAACACCGAGCTCATGCTCGCCGATCTGGAACAGGTGCAGAAGCGTCGCGAGCGGCTCGCCAAGGATGTGAAGCGCGGCGACAAGGCCGCGATCGCCGACGAAGCCGTGCTGGCCAAGATCGAAGCCGTGCTTGGCGTGGGCAAGCCTGCGCTGATGGCCGACCTGACGCCCGAAGAACGCGCGCTATCGGTGCCGTACTACCTGTTGACCGACAAGCGCACGATATTCGCCTGCAATGTGCGCGAGAATGATCTGGCCACTGCGGATGCCAACCCGTATGTGATGCAGGTGCGCGAGTATGTGAAGACGCATCTCGCCTGCGAGGCCGTCGTGATCAGCGCGCAGATCGAGAGCGATCTCGTGGACCTTGCGCCCGATGAGGCCGTCGCGTTCCTGCAAGAGTTGGGCGTTGCCGAGAGCGGCATGGGTTCGCTGATCCGCGCCACCTACCACCTGCTCGGGCTGCAGACCTACTTCACCGCCGGCGAGAAGGAGGTGCGCGCGTGGACGATCCATCGCGGCGATACTGCGCCGCAGGCGGCCGGCGTGATCCACTCCGACTTCGAGCGTGGCTTCATCAAGGCCGAGACCGTGGCCTATCACGATCTGATCGAGTGCGGTTCTGTGGCGGCGGCGCGCGCCAAGGGCGTGTATCGCATGGAAGGCAAGGAGTATGTCGTCGCCGATGGCGATGTGATGCTGTTCAAGTTCGCGGTCTGATCCGCGCCTTCCACGCCCGCGCCGGAGTTCCATGACCTCGAAACCCACGCAGGATCGCCATCGCGCCAAGCGCCTCGCCCTGTCGAACCCCGACGAGGCGTTGCGACTGGCGCGCGACATCGAGGATCACTGGTTCCGCTGTCAGGCGCTGGCGCTCGTCGCGTTCCGCTGCGAGAGCGATACCTTGCGCGCGACCGCGATCACCGAATCGTTCCAGGCGGGCTGGGAACTGGGCGCGGTGAATCGCGTGGTGGTCGCTTCGTCGTGGCCGCTCAAGGTGCTGTGCAAGAAGGGCGGCGCGGAGCGATTGGAGGACGAGGTCCGTCGCCTGCTCGCGATCATCGATACCGACCGCAGCCCCGTG
>JANLOU010000129.1:0-3805 GCA_031366735.1 Candidatus Eiseniibacteriota bacterium | reverse complement strand
CTGGAGTTGTCGTACGCCGGCAAGGATGTGCTCTACCTGCCGGTGCAACAGTTGTCGCTGGTTTCGCGCTATGCCGCGGGCGAGGGCGCGCGACCAGCCATCCACTCGCTGGGCTCGGCGCAGTGGGCCAAGACCAAGGCTCGCGCGAAGAAGGCCATTCAGGACATGGCCGATGAACTGCTCAAGGCGTACGCCGCGCGCAAGGCCCTGCCGGGGTTCGCCTTCCGACCGGACAGCATCTGGCAGAAGGAGCTCGAGGCTTCGTTCCCCTACGACGAGACGCCCGACCAACTCACCGCCATCGAGGATGTGCGCGGCGACATGGAGGCGGCTTCGCCCATGGACCGCCTGATCTGTGGTGATGTGGGCTACGGCAAGACCGAGGTCGCCATCCGGGCCGCGTTCAAGTGCATCCAGGACGGCAAGCAAGTCGCGGTGCTGGTGCCCACGACCATCCTCGCGCAACAGCACGGGAACACCTTTCGCGAACGGCTGGCGGATTTCCCCGTGAAGATCGAGGTGCTCTCACGCTTTCGCACTTCCAAGGAAATCAAGGAAGTGCTCGAGCGCCTGGCGCGCAAGGATGTCGATATCGTCATCGGCACGCATCGGTTGCTCAGCAAGGATGTGAAGTTCACGGAGCTGGGCTTGGTGGTGATCGACGAGGAACACCGCTTCGGGGTGGCGCAGAAGGAGAAGATCCGACAGCTCACCCGCAATGTGGATGTGCTCGCGCTCACCGCGACCCCCATCCCGCGCACGCTCAACTTGTCGCTGGCTGGCGCGCGCGATATGAGCGTGATCGAGACCCCGCCCCAGAATCGACTCCCCGTTCACACCGAGGTGATGGAGTTCGACCCCGAGGTGGTGACCGATGCGATCCTGCGCGAGATCGACCGCGGTGGGCAGGTGTTCTATGTCCACAACCGCGTCGAGACCATCTACAACACTGCGGCCATGGTGCAACAACTGGTGCCCCAGGTACGCGTGGGCGTGGGTCACGGCAAGATGGGCGCCGAGGAACTCGAGAAGATGATGTTCGAGTTCACAGAGGGCCAGATCGATGTCCTGATCGCCACCATGATCATCGAATCCGGGATCGATATCCCGACCGTGAACACCCTGATCGTGGATCGGGCCGATACGCTTGGCCTGGCGCAGCTCTACCAGTTGCGCGGCCGCGTCGGGCGCTCTTCGCACCGAGCGCACGCGTACCTCATGGTCCCGTCGCGCCGTGTGCTCACCGAGGATGCCGAAAAGCGCCTGCGCGTCATCGAGGAGTTCGACGAGTTGGGCGTGGGGTTCAAGGTGGCCATGAAGGACATGGAGATCCGCGGCGCCGGCAACATGCTGGGACCGGAGCAGAGCGGCCACATCATGGGTCTGGGGTTCGATCTCTATGTGAAGTTGCTCGAAGAGGCGGTGGCTGTGCTCAAGGGCGGGCTCGAGGCCGTCGCGCCGGAGCCACGCCTGCTCACGGACTGGAGCGCGTTCCTGCCCGACGACTATGTCCCCGACGAACACGAGAAGCTGGCGTTGTACCGCCGACTGGCCGAAACGAAGACACCCGAGGCGGTGGACGACCTCACGCTCGAACTCATGGACCGTTTCGGGCAGCTACCGCCCGAGGCCGTTGCGCTGGTCGAGCTGCGGCGCGTGCGCGTATTGGGCCAGAGCGCCTGGGTCGAGAGCCTCAAGGTATTCCAGAGCGTTGCCGAGGTGACCCTGCGCCGCCCCCTCAAACCACTCGAGATCCAGACCGTGGTCGGCATGCTGGGATTCCAGTTGGAATTCTTCAGCGGCCGCGAGTTCGGCCTGCGAGTGCGCGGCGAAGGCCTGGCGTTGTTGAACCGCACACGCGAACTGCTCCAGGCGATCCAGGAGGCCGAACGAGCGGTGAGCAGTGGCACGGTGAAGGAACCCAAGCCCGCCGCACCGCGCCATGGCCCATTGCCCACCCCCAAGCGACGCTGAGCCCGGCATGCCCCGCTTCCTGCTCACCACCTTCGGTTCGCTCGGGGACCTGCATCCGTATCTTGCAATGGGACGCGAGCTGCTCGCGCGGGGCCATGGTGTGACCGTGCTCACGCACGAGCCCTACCGTTTGCGCGTGACGAACGCCGGGTTGGGCTTCGCGCCCTTGGCGCCGAACATGAACGCCTTCCCGGATCCGGTCGGGTTGATGCGAGACGCCATGGACGAAGGGCGCGGCTCGCTTTTCATCCTGCGAACGCTGGTGCTGCCATTCCTGCGCGAGCAGATGGTGGCCACGCGAGCAGCACTCGAAGCACACGATCTGATCGTGAGCCATCCGGCCACGCTGATGACGCCGCATGTTGCAGAGGCCTCGGGCAAACGCTGGGCCAGCGCTTCGCTGCAGCCTTGCACCCTGTTCTCGCGCCTCGATCCGCCGTTCTTCCCCAATCATCCGATGGCCACGCGATTCATGCGGTCAGGCCCGCGCGTGGCCGACCTGATGTATCGGCTGTTGATGCTTGCGACGCGCCCCATGCTGCGCGAATGCGATGTGCTGCGCGCCGAGCTGGGGCTGCCTGCGACCAGGCGTCATCCGCTGTTCGAGTCCATGTTCTCGCCCCATCTGCACCTGGCCCTCTTTTCGCCGGTCTTCGGCCCGCCGCAAGCCGATTGGCCCACCGGCACCGTCGCCACAGGATTCCCGCTGCATGATCGTGGCGAGCAGGGCGAGGGGATGAGTGCAGCGCTCACCGCGTGGATCATGTCGGGCGAGGCGCCGTTGTTGTTCACGCTGGGATCGTCCGCGGTGCATGACCCGGGGCCGTTCTTCACCGAGAGCGTCGCGGCCGCGCGACGGATGGGTCGACGCGCAGTGCTGCTGGTGGGCACCCACCCGCAGACGCGCGGACCCTTGCCGCAGGATGCCGCGCCGCTGCTGGAGGATGCGCCCGCTGCCGATGTGATCGCAGTCGCATACGCACCACATTCCGAGATCATGCCCCACGCGGCGGTCGTGGTGCACCAGGGCGGCATCGGCACCATGGCGCAGGCGCTGCGTTCGGGTCGGCCCATGCTGGTCACGCCGTTCAGCCATGATCAGCCCGACAACGCCGAGCACGCCGAACGCCTTGGCGTCGCGCGCGTCGTGACGCGGCGGACCTATCGGGCGCCGGTGGTGGCGGAGGTGCTCGGGCGCCTTTTATCCGACCCGGGCATTGCACTGGCCGCCACCGCCGTGGGCGAGCGGATCCGCGCCGAGCATGGCGCCGCTGCCGCCGCGGATGCGTTGGAACGATTGGCGCAGGCGCATTGACCCAGCCTCACGCTCGCCGCTTGCCCGTCCCGCAGCGGGGGCCTAACCTCCGCGCGCGAACCGATCCGCACTCCTCCATTGTTCGAAAGGACGCCCTTTGACCCGTCTTCGCTCGCACGCGCGATTGTTGTGCTCATGGGTCGGCGCGCTCGCCTTGACCGGCTGCAGCTCGTTCGACAAGCCGGTGCTGAAAGTGGATCGCCACACCATGACGCTGGCCGAGTTCGCCAGCGTCGCTGCGGGCAATGAGAAGCAGTATCCGGGCACGCCCGACGCCGCCAAGCGTGCGCTGCTGGATGATCTCGAGCGTCGTGAACTATTGATCGCGGCCGCCCGCCGGTCCGGGTACGACACCACGACCTTCGCGCGCAATCAGCACAACGAGCTTGAGGATCGCCTCGTGGTGCAGGCACTCATGGAACAGTTGGCGCCGGCCGACCAGCGCGTCAGCGAAGGCGAAGTGCGCCGCATGTTCGAGTGGCGCAACGATCAGTACGATGTCGCCGCCATCTACAC
>JANLOU010000042.1:0-2021 GCA_031366735.1 Candidatus Eiseniibacteriota bacterium | reverse complement strand
CCGCGCGCTTGATGCGCGCGGCCGAGGAGTCGACGCACAGGACCGGGGCCCCGGGAAGCGAGGTCAGCGCAGCCGCTTCTTATGGCGGTTCTTCCGCAGGCGCTTCTTCCGCTTGTGGGTGGCGATCTTCTTACGCTTGCGCTTCTTCCCCGAACCCATTCCTGCTCCTTAATCGAGGCGGCCTAGCTGGCCGCCGTCTCGGTGGTCGACTCCAGCACCTGAGCCTTGAGCTCCTTGCTGGGTTTGAAAACTGGCACGAGCTTGGCCGGAACCAGGACCTCGGTTCCGCTGCGCGGGTTCCGCGCACGACGCGCGCGACGTTCCCGCACCTTGAACGTGCCGAACCCGCGGATCTCGAGGTGCTTTCCCTCGCTGAGCGCGCGGCACACTGCATCCAACAACCCGTCCACGATGACTGCCGTGTGATTCCTTGAGACACCCGTTCCGACTGCGATCTCTTCCACCAGGTCCGCCTTGGTCATGCTGCGTCCTCCCTGATGAACCGAACCCAGCCACAAACGGACGACCGGCCCACACTGACTCGTCCCCCGGGGCGAACCCCAGGATCCGAGCGCGGCCGCGCCCGTGAACCCGTACCATGGCCTGAGACCCCCATGGGGCGGGACCGGGGGAATCTACGCGGTGTTGGGCTTCGCGTAAAGTCCGGACCGGGGCGGGGATACGCTTCAATGCCCGGAAGTGTCCGTGGCGTCGACGACGCCGACGATCACGGTGCGCACCGGACCGCGTGTTTTCCCCAATACCTGCGCGGCCGCATTGCCCTCATCCGCCACCATCACCCGATCCCCGGGGCCCGCCGAGACGGTATCCACAGCAATCACCGTGACGGGATCGGGGCGACCCGGGGTTGGTTCGGGGCGCACCAGAAGCAACTTCTGTCCTGCGAGGTGCGGATGCTTGGTCGTTGCCACGACCTCGCCCACGACACGCGCGAGGAACACCTACGACTTCTCCACCGGCGTCTCGCGCACGGAATCCACCAAGCCAAGGATCGCGGCATCGGCCGGATTATCGGGGTTCGCAAGCGCCGTCGCGGCTTCACGCCCCCGCACATAGAACACCAGTTGCCCGGGCGCTGCGGAAACCGTATCCACGGCGGCGATCGCACGGGCGCTGCTCGCCTTGCCGGCGCTGTCCGTCGGTTGGATCAGGAGGAGGCGCTGGCCACGCCACGCGGGCACCTTCTCGGTGCAGACCACGGTCCCGATGACGCGAGCGAAATGCATCAGCCGATCCGCTCGCGCAGTCGCGCATCGAGTCGAGGGATCAGGACCGCACGCGCGAGCAGACCACGCTTGGCCGCGTCGGTCTTCCCCGCCTCGATGGCGGCCTGCACGGCGCTGATCGTTCCGGTGAGCGTGACCACGCCCTTTCCGCCGATCCCATTGGCGAGGCGGATGTCGCGCAGCGTGATGTTCGCGGCCTTCGCCGCGAAGTCGGCCGCAAGGATGGCGGAGGCCGCCGTCAGAGTCTCGATCACCCCCAGTGCGTCGTCGGCGTGGGCCGCAACCCGGCCCTGCAGCGCCGCGAGCACCTGCTCATGCAACTGGGGGATGAAGAGTTGGTCCAGCAGCGTCTCGGCAGCAATCTCGACTCCGCGGCGATGCGACGCGCGCACCGAGGCGAGGTCCCCGGCGATGAGCACCCAGTAACGCCCGGGCGAAAGCGTGCAGCACTCCACCAGTTCGACCTGCGCGGTCTTGAGCATGGCGTCGGCTGCGACGATCCCCTGCGCGATGCTGGAGCATTCGAGCGCGGCGATGGTGGTGTGGCTCATACGATCCGGAACCGATCCACCAGGGTGCATCGGCGGATGCGAGTGAAGCTGCGCGCAGTGGTCATGCCCTCACCGGTCGGACTGGCGATGGTGAAACTGGTGGGCCCTTCCCCGTTCCAGCCGAGCCCCGATGCATTGGGACCATTCTTCACGAAGATGGATGCGTCGCAGGCCCGCGCCATGCGCGAGAGCTTGTCGATGTTGCGCGAATGCATGGACGCCG
>JANLOU010000015.1:0-1570 GCA_031366735.1 Candidatus Eiseniibacteriota bacterium | reverse complement strand
ACGCGAGGCGTGGACGCCATCCAGCGAGCGTGCGGGGTGACGCCGCGCCATTTTCGCGCCCCGCACGGTTTTCGCAATCCGTGGGTGACACCCATCGCTCGCTCCCTCGGCGAGCGCACCATTGGATGGTCACTGGGCGTCTGGGACTCGGCACGGCCGGGCTCGGCCGAGATTGTCAGACGGACGCTCGACGGAATGCGCGCAGGGTCTATCTTGCTCCTGCATGACGGTGACGGATACGATGCCGAAGGGGATCGTATCCAAACCGCTGAAGCTCTGCCACAGATCATCGCGGGCCTGCGCGCCCGCGGCTTTCGCTTCGTGACGCTGCCCAACTAACAGGACCCGGGATGAATCAAAAGGTCTCCCACGCCCTTCGCATCGGGCTCACGCTGCTCATCATCGCGATGCTGGTGGTGTTCGCCACCAGGGTCAACTGGCACAGCATCTGGGCATCCATCCGCACGACGTCGCGGTCCATGCTGCTGGCCGCGGCGCTCGTGAACATCCTGTCCATCGTGGTGAAGGGCATCCGCTGGTGGGTGTTCCTGCGGCCCATCGGGGCCAGGTCCCTGCCCCTCGCGCTCCGCGCCACGTTTGCGGGGGCGGGCCTGAACAACGTGCTCGTCGCCAATGGTGGCGAGGCCGCACGCGTGGTGTTCGTGTCGCGAAGCGCACACATCACCAGTGCCAAGGTGGTGGCGACGCTCGCGCTCGAGCGACTGTTCGAGCTGGTGGGCTACGTGGTGCTGCTCTCCCTGGCCGCCACGTTTCTCGACTTGCCACAGCCCATCGATCGCATCAAGCCATTCGCGATCGCCGCTTTGGTGGGGATGGGTGCCCTGCTGATGTGGCTGCTCAAGCGTCCGGATGTGGTCGAGACGGTGGCGGGCCCCAAGCCGGCCACATGGCAGGGGCGGCTCAAGCGCTACGGGTCGCGGTTCGTGGGGACCATCGCCGCGGTATCGAGCGGTCCGCGCTTCATCGCCGCACTGCTCTTGAGTGTCCTGGCGTGGGGCCTTCAGGTGGCGACGTACCAGATGACGGCGCGCGCCGCGAACTTCCCCATGTCCACCGTGGCGACCATCGCCGCGCTCCTGCTCGTCAACCTCGGCTTCCTGTTCCGCCTCACTCCCGGCAACGTTGGCGTGTTCCAGACCGCATACGCCGCGGCGGCCGTGGCGTTTGGCCTGGACAGGAACCAGGCGATCGCCGTTGCCCTGCTCATCCAGGCGCAGCAGATCCTGCCCGTCACCTTGCTCGGCGTGGCGTTGGCGCCGGAGTTCATCTTCAAGGCACAGAAGCGGCGCGCCGCAGATGCGCCCGGTGAGCTGCCAAGTCTTTCGCGCGAGGCGCGTGCCACCGACAGGCCGGTTGATCCGCCTGCCTGACCGCGCGGCCGGTTGTCATCCCGAGCGAAGTCGAGGGATCTGCGCTTGCCGCCCGGTTAGGAGGTGCAGACCCCTCGACTCGCGTCGCTCGCTCGGGGTGACAAGTAGGCGCCGAGCTGAATCCGTGGGGACAGAGTCCAGGCTACGCGGCATTACGCGCCGCTGATGGCCGGATCATG
>JANLOU010000641.1:0-2307 GCA_031366735.1 Candidatus Eiseniibacteriota bacterium | reverse complement strand
ATCGCCGAGGAGCGGCTCGGGCGGTCGTCGTAGGCGACCATCGCGAACTTGTAAGTGTTCCCCAGCAACATCCCGTAGGAGACCGTCATCGACTGCTCCACCCCGACCGCTTCCGGGGCGGGCTCCCCTGTAATCTGCTCGGCGTTCTTGAAGATCGCCCAGCCCGCAGCGGTCGATGTCATGTAGGGGTCCTGTCGCAGGTCGTAGCTTGTCGCCTGCCCATAGATCGAGCTGTCCTCGGCGGGAGCGATCCACTTCAGTTCGAGGTAATCCCCCTCGCAGAATGGGCCAACGGGGTGGGTGCGCTGCAGGGTGAGCTTCTTCGGCTGCGAGCGATCGCCCAGATCCGAGAATCCCACGTTGAGCGTCCCCTTCACCCGCACGTGCACCCAGCGCGAGAACGATGGCATGCCGTCTGCCGTCATGGCGAACATCTGGTAGAACCCCGGCGGCAGATCCCAGCCATCGGCGGGCAGTGTGAACGTCTTGTCTTTCGAGCTCGTCGTCGTCGATAGCACGGGCCGCACGAAGAGCTGCGATTGATCCTGCCCATGCGTGACCGAGCCACCACGAACGAGCGTGATGTGGTCGAAGTCGATGTCCGTCATCACCCGAACCGTGCCGCCCGGCACCAGCAGGCCGTCGCACGCGATGATCCTCGCGCGTGGCTTGAGTTGGTCGCCGTTCGTCCCCTCGAAGTACTGCGGCGGCGTGAAGATCCGCATCTTGACGTCGTTCGAATCACACTCACCGAGCTGCTTGCCGGTGCAGAAATTCCCGCCGCCGGTGAGGACCCGCCCGCTGTTGAGAAGGATGGCGGAATTATGGTAATCGCGCACCTCCGGGAACGTTGCGAGCGGCTCGCCCCAGGTCCCCGCCCCGCTGCCGGTGGGTGGCGTCCAGATCTCCGGGGCCTGGACCGGGGTGTCAGCTTGCGAGTTGTTGAACTTCTGCGTCCCGCCGGTGCACAGGACCTCGCCTCCAGGAAGCAGTACTAGATTTTCGTTAACACGGGGAAAGTTCATGTCCTCCGAAGCAGTCCATGCCGGCGTGGTCGCATTCAGGTCGATGGTGTAGGTCTGCCTGCTCGCCATCTTGTCGACTGTGCTCTCAGTGTAGAAGGGCGCGTCGCGAGAACCCGATTTCATAATGCGCCCCGGCTCGTACATGACCGCTGACCCACCGGCGAGCGTCTGCGTCCCAGCGTAGTCGAGTGTCGGGGAGGTGCCGTGCGGCTGGAGGAAGTAGCTCTTCTTGAGCGGACCTGCGAGGAACACGCGCGTCGAGTCGCCACCCGAGCCACCAGCGGGCCTCGCGAGGAAATTGAAGGGATACCAGGGCTGCAGCAGCTTCTGCGACTGGATATCCCGCCAACGGCCACCGCTCGCCGAAGGAGTGAACATCTCGGCCGCGCGCGAGAAGTTCGCTTCGTCCCAGAAAGCCGCCGCCGCGCTGTGCATCGGCAACGGCAGGCCGGGCATCGCCCTCCAGATGCCGACATCCCCCGCGTCGAGCACGTCGTGCCCGATCGCCATGACCGACCGCACTTCGTCAGTGGCGTAACCGTTCGCATCGATCCCCCCGAGCACGAAGAGGTCGTGTGTCGCATCCGTCCACGCGATCGTGCAGCGCGTACGTGCAAGCGGGATGGGATTCGTGGAGGGTGAAGGGTAGGGCACCTCGACCCACTGGACCTGGTCCTGACTGCTCACCACCCTCGTGTACAGCAACCACAGGCTGTTGCTCGTGCCGCCGGCAACGCGGCCGCCGTAGACCACGCCGCCGGGGTAGGTGGGCGCATTCTTGTCCGTGAAGTCGATCTTGTGCGGGGCGAGGAAGCTGGTCATCCCGAACTCGGCACGCGCGCCAGGCCCCGCCGAAGTGCCGGTCACGCGCGGCACTTTCTTCCATGTGCCCGCATCGCGCTCCGGTGTGGTGAACTCCAGGACCCAGACATCGTCGGAGGCCAGCGTGCCGCTGGCGGCGGTGGCGCCGCCGAAGAGGAACACCTTGGCGGGCGAACCCTTGGGGTCCGCGATCATACCGTGGCCGAACCGCAGCGGTGGCGCGCCGTCGTCCCCGGTGGATGGGGTGAACGAGTTCCAAGAGTAACCCTGCGCCGTCTTGCGGTAGACCCAGATCTTGCCGTCGTCGATGGGGCCGCCGGAGTCGTCTGCACCTCCCCAGACCACGAGCTTGTTGGCGTCGGCGCTCGTGCCATCGATCACCACAGCCGCGTGGTATTGGCGCGGGTCGGGCGGGGTGTTGTTCTGCGTGAGACTGTTGTCCGCCGAGTAACCGTAGTCG
>JANLOU010000638.1:0-1597 GCA_031366735.1 Candidatus Eiseniibacteriota bacterium | reverse complement strand
GTGTGCCGGGGCCCGGGCGCCGCTTCCATGCGCATTCGCTCGGCAGGGGGGACATCCTGCGGGCGGCCCCGTCAATCCGGGTGCTGTGGCCTCCGCGCGTCGGCGAGCCCGGGGAGGCCATCGCGCGACGCGGGGACAATGCCGCTTCGCTCGTGCTCGAGGTCGGCGAGGGACGGGGTCGGGCGCTGCTCACC
Source organism: Candidatus Eiseniibacteriota bacterium (assembly GCA_031366735.1). Classification (GTDB taxonomy): domain Bacteria; phylum Eisenbacteria; class RBG-16-71-46; order RBG-16-71-46; family RBG-16-71-46; genus CAIXRL01. The sequence continues at coordinate 1,403 of JANLOU010000638.1, read as the reverse complement.
GCGGATGCCGACAGCGTCGTGGAGGATGTGCTCCAGGCCACGCCGCGACCCGGAGTGCTCAAGGCGGGCCATCATGGTTCGGCGTCCAGCAGCGGGGTGGCGTTCGCGCGGGCGCTGGCCCCACGCGTGGCGCTCCTCTCGTGTGGCCGCCACAACGCCTACGGTCACCCCTCGCCGCTTGCGCTCGCGCGCCTGAGCGCTGCGGGCGTGCGGCTCGATCGCACGGATCGGGTGGGAACGCTCTGGTACGAGGGATCTGCGGAGGGCATGCGCGAAGTGCTCTGGCGCGAACCGGCCATGGCGCGGCGAGCAGATCCGGTAAGCAGGATCGGTGCGCGCGCACCTTAGCCCACACGGTAACGCCCCAGGGAGCAAGCCCCCCGGGGCGCTTCGATGTCGAGCGAGGTGTCGGCAGAAACTCCGTGCGTTCCTCGTCTCGTGTAAAAACCGCGACTTCGTTCGCCCCTTCTGACGCATGCAGGGGGCGGGGGGTTCGCCACGGTTCCCACACTTCACAAGGACTACGCATGCCGGGGCTGACTGGATGAGGGGCTTCGATTCAGTCCTGCCATTGTGCCGTCCACGCTTGCCCGTGCGCATCCCACGGGCTAGATTGCGGTGTGCCCTCCGATAGGTCCGCACGTCTCGCCGTGTTCGCTTCGGGCAACGGCTCCAACTTCGAGGCTCTCGCTGCCGCGAGCAGCGCGGGGAGTCTCGGCGGTACCATCACGACGCTCTTGTGCGATCAACCACAGGCGTTCGCGCTGGAACGCGCAGCCCGTCATGGCATCGAAGCGCTGACACCGCCGACCGGGCGCTTCCGCTCACGCCTCGAGGACGAGCAGCCGTGGCTCCACGCGCTGCGCGAACGCGGGATCGAGTTCGTGCTCCTGGCGGGCTTCATGCGCCGATTGCACGCTCCGCTATTGTCCGCCTATGCTGGTCGGATGCTCAATATCCATCCCTCATTGCTACCGAGTTTCCCGGGTCTCGATGCAATCGGGCAGGCCTGGCGCCACGGCGTGCGGTGGAGCGGCTGCACCGTGCACCTGGTGGAGGACGCATTGGATGCGGGGCCGATCGTGGCGCAGACGGCCATCGAAGTGGGCGAGGGCGAGTCGTTGGATGCGCTCACCGCACGCATGCACGCGGCAGAGCACGCACTCTATCCTCGCGCCGTGCGCCGATTCCTCAGCGAACCTTGGCGGCTCCAAGGCCGTCGGCTGCTGTTCGAGCCCGCGAGTGGTTCGCATGGCTGAGCGTCCGATCCTCGAGGCGGTCTTGTTCGACGCCGGCGGGACACTGGTGCGACTGGACTTCGAGTGGATGAGTGGGATGCTTGCGACCTTGGGTGTACCGGTCACTCCCGAGCAGTTGCGCCATGCCGAAGTGCGCGGGCGGCG
>JANLOU010000591.1:0-11874 GCA_031366735.1 Candidatus Eiseniibacteriota bacterium | reverse complement strand
GGACTATCGCATCGTGCGCGATGGGGAGCTGGCGCGCTCGGGGACCTTCGCCCAAGCGCCCTCGGCCCCGTGGCGATACGACGCATCGCTCGATCGCGACCGCGAGGCGGAGCGATCGCACTATGCGAGCGAACTGCGCGTGCAGCGCAGCGCATCGCTGTTGGTCCGAGCGCCAGCAGGATCGGCCACTGGTGCGCAGGCCAACAGCGCGGGAACGGCGCTGCTCGCGCGGATGGACCGCGTCGGGCTGCCCGCGCCCGCCAAGGCCCCGCCCATCACGCTGACGCTCTATCGGTCGCTCGAAGCCAAGGGCGTGCTCACCCGCGACACGCGTCCCGAGCATCTGGATGGGGGCGAAGCGCACGCGGCTCTGCCCAGTGGGCACACCGCGTTCGATCTTTGGAGTGTCGCGGCAGTGCGCCTGCAACAACTGGGAGCGCGGGAGGAGTCGCGTTTCCTGCAACCCGCCGCGATGTGGTGCGCTGGCCGATTCGAAGGCGAACCACTCGATCGGTCGGTGGCGCGGCTCTACTTCGGGCGCGTGTTGCCCACCGCGAGTGAGGCGGCCTCACGCGTCGCGCGTTGGCGATCGCCCTTGGTGTGGACTCCCGCTCGGGCATTGCTGACACGCGCCCTCTGGGAGACCGCCACGGCCGCGGAGCGTCGCGCCGCGCTGCTTGCGCTCCTGCGCTCCGACCCGCCGGGCACGCTCGACAGCCTGTGCCGTGCGCTGCAATTGGACCCCCGACGCGTGGGGGCGCGCTACCAGATGCTGGCGGATTCCCTGGCGCACCGAGGGCAACGCGCGCTGACGCTGCAGCGACCGCGGCCGTGGCGGCCAGCGGACGGTTTCCAACGCGGCGTCTGTCTGGCCCATTCGGTCAGCCTCGAGCACGGCTATCTGTCGGCCGAATGTGCGCGCGAGTTGGCGGGACTGCAGCGCATGGGCGCCGACTGGATCAGCATCACGCCGTTCGGCTATGTGCCCTCCCCGAACACTCCCGAGATCTTCCCCAGTTCCGACGGAGGTCCTGACGAGGAGAGCGACGAATCGGTCGTGGAATGCGCTGCGCGCGCGCGGGCGATCGGACCACGGGTCTGGCTCAAGCCGCATCTGTGGACGCGGGGCTGGGTCGGCGACCTGGATTTCACGCCGCAGGGCTGGAAGCAGTTCTTCGAGCGATATCGTGAGTTCATCCTGCACTGGGCGCTGCTCGCAGAGCGCGAGCGCATTGATGGGTTGTTCGTCGGGCACGAGCTGGTCAGTAGCACGCGCGCCTATCCGCTCCAGTGGCGGGCGTTGATCGCCGATGTGCGCCGCGTCTACACGGGAACCATCAGCTACGGTGCCAACTGGGACGAGGTGCAGCGCATCGATTTCTGGGACGCAGTGGATCTGGTCGGCGTGAGTTTCTATTTCCCCCTCGCCGAACGCCCCACACGCGAGCCGGCGATCCTGCGTGCCGGTGCGGCCAGGGCTCTCGCCACGCTCAAGCCCATCGCCCGGCGCTTCGGCCGGCCAGTGCTGCTCGCCGAGGTGGGCTATGCGCCTGTGGCTGATGCGGCGGTGCGCCCGTGGGAGGAGGGCGGCCCGCCGCCCGATCTCGAAACACAACGGGCTTGTTACGCTGCGGTCGTCGAGGCGTTGGACCCTGAGGAGTGGGTCGCGGGTGCATTCTGGTGGAAGTGGTTCACGAGCTCCGCCAGCGGTGGGCCGAGCGACGCATCGTTCACGCCGCGCGGCAAACCGGCTCAGGCGGTGCTCGAACATGCGCTGCGGGATTGGCAGGGTCGTCCCGTGCGGGTCCGGGCGGCCGGCTCGCGCTAGCGCTAGCGCGGCACTACGCGCAGTGGGCTGCGGCGCAGGCGCCATTGTCGACGCAGACCTTCTACGCCAGCCGCGGCATACACCATGATCAACGGTTCGACGGGAACGCGCATCCGCAGAGCGCCCCAGAAGACCATTGCACCCAACGAGAAAGCGACGATCACCCACAGCGGCAGCGATTGATATAGTCGACGGGGTCCACGCAGGCTCATCACCACGCCGCCGATCGCCAAGGGCAGCGTCACGAGCGACCACACGAGAAGTGGGTCCACCACGGCGAGTAGTCGCGCGAGTGGTGTGTCGCCACGCGACCAGCTGCCTGTGGCGCCGCCCTCGGCGGTCAGACGCCAGAAGCGCGCCAGCTTCTTCAGGGCCATCATCGGAACCTGACCCGAGCGCTCGGCCAGAAAATCACGCGCCATGCGCGCGGACAGCACATCGATCTCGTGCTCGCTGCGGCCGCGGAAGCGGCTCGCGTAGGGCTCCAACCCGTAGACGCTCGTGGCGCCACCCTGGAGCCGGGGATCGTCCCACACGATCGGGTTGTTGGCGTCGAGCAAGGAGCGGCCCCCGCCGCTGGTGACGGGGATGAAGGCGTGGAACTCGAGTGCGTTGCGCGCCGTCCACGGTCCCACCACGAGTGCCACGCCAAGCGCCAACAACCCCAGTTGGCGCACACGCTCACGGCCGCCCACGATCAACCCGAGCGGCCACCAACTCCATAACATTACCAGCACGGGCAGTGGCAGCGCGGTCGGGCGGGTGAGCGCCGCGAGTCCCCAGAGCAGTCCCGCACCGAGCGCGCGAGCGCGCCGAGGGGTCTTCACCCATTCGGCGCTGACCACGAGCGCGAGCAACAGTGCAAGACAGAAGAGGCTCTCGGTCAGGAGATAGCCCGAGAAGAACACGAGCAGTGGATGCACCGCCGCCAGCCATCCCGCAGTGCGTCCCACATGGCTGCCGAACAGCGAATCGCCGAGTGCTCGGACGAGCAGCGGCACCAGCGCACCGAAGGCGCACTGCAGCAGCAGGGCCGCGAAGAACTGATGCCCCACGGCTCGGTAGAGCAGGCTCACGGCATACGGCAGCACGGGCGGGACGAACGCCGTGGGGTAGGGGCCGGTCCCACCGTCGAGCATGAATCCGACTCCACGCGCCAGATTCCATGCCACGCTGTCGTACGACGCCGCGTCGCTCGAGGCGGTTGCGCCAGGTCCCATGGCGAGCCAAGTGTAAGCGGCGCGCAATGCGAACGCGACCGCGACCAATGCGAAGCCTTCGACCGGGAAGGTCCGCGGTTCACGGCGCTGGGTGGCATTCGAACGCGTGGTCGGGATGCGCTGGATCATCGCGCGCCCACACTAGCAGACCGCCCGATGCACCGCGCTTTCGGCATGCACGCTGCACGGTGGAGGAGGATGCCCGCGTGGTGAGGTCAGGATGGGCTCGGAACACGCCCGTGAAAATGGCCTGTTTTCGTCGTGCTCACGCGTTCGGACGCGAGTGTGCGTCGCTGGCAGGCCGGTTGCTCAAGTATCCCCGCGTGACAGCCGGTGCCCGGTCACAGGAGTTCCCGAGGAGGTTCGCATGGATCACGACATCCCCAAACGCCGCGTGCCTGTCACGCTCTGGTCGCACGACCAGGCGGGTGTGGACGGACAAGTGTTCCTCGATCTGGACCCTGCGGGCAGCCAGCACCAGACGGTGTTGGCAAGGCTGAATGAATCGTCGCGATTCCTGCCGGTCGCTGTCGGGCCGCAGGGCCGTATCGAACTGCACCACAAGGCGCGGTTGGTGCGGGTCACAGCGGAGGATTCCGTTCTGCAGAGCGACGTTTTCACCCGCGGCTTTCAGCCGTGGCGGGAGGAGGAGGCGGAAGTATGGCTGTCGGACAGCACCGCGGTCTCCGGACGAGTGTGGATGCCATTGGAGTGTCCCACGCAGCGCATCTCGGATTTCATGAATCGAAGCGGATGGGGGTTCTTCGTGCTCCTGGTGGGGCGGAGGGTGCAGCTGGTGAACTCCGCAGCAGTGGTACGAATGGCTCTCACGGAGTGCGCCGGGGCACCCCTGGTCTTGCGAGATTCCCGGATGGATGCTGAGCCCGTGTGGCACTCGGTCACCCCGAACTGACGACCCTTTCGAGGCCTGTATGATCTGATCCCATGGCCCGCCTTGCGCGGGCGTGAAGCGGGACTCCGAGCCCGCGTGTATCGGCGGCCAGGACCCGGACCTCATGCGTTCCGGCCTGGCCGCCGGTCGTTGCTCGGGCGGCCGCGCGCTTCGCGCATCGCGCCAGACGCAGTCGGAGTGATACTGTGCGCGGCATGCCATCCCCATTCCGCGCCGCATTCGTGCAGGGCCGTCCGTCGTTCGGGCGCACCGATGAGAATCTCGAGCGCGGACTCGCGCTCGCCGAGCATGTCCAGGCCGATCTGGTGGTGCTCCCCGAGTTATGGTCCACCGGCTATGTCTTCTCTTCCAAGGCCGAACTGACGCAACTCGCCGAGGATCCGGAAACCGGCGCCACCGCCCGCGCGCTCAAGGCCGCGGCTCGTCGGACCAAGCGGCACTACATCGCCGGCTTCGCCGAGGTCTCGCGAGGCAAGCACTACAACAGCGCGATGTTGGTCGGGCCACAGGGCGTTCGCACCGTGTACCGCAAGCTGCATCTGTTCGAGCGGGAGAACGAATGGTTCGAGCGAGGCGACCTGCCGCTGTCCGTGCACACCGTGGCGGCGGCCCGCGTGGGGCTGCTCATCTGCTATGACTGGCGCTTCCCTGAAGCTGCCCGCGTGCTCGCACTCCAAGGCGCCGACGTGATCGCGCATCCTTCGAACCTGGTGTTCCCGGGCGCGCAGGACGCCATGCGGGTTCGCTCAATGGAGAACCGGGTGTACACGGTCACCGCCAATCGCACCGGCACCGAGAAGCGTCCAGGTGGCACCGTGCCTTTCACTGGGCGCAGCCAGATCGTGGACGCCAAAGGTGACATCATCGTGCGAGCCAGCAAGCGCGATGCGACCGCGCAGGCCGCCGACTGCGACCTGAGCATCGCCCGCGATAAGTCGCTCACCAAGCGGACACAGTTGTTCGCCCCCAGGCGTCCCGAGATGTACGGGCTGCTCGTCGCCACCAAGGGAGTCGCGTATCCGCCTAAGTCGACGAAGCGGGGTCGCTGAGGCCCTTCCCACTTCGCTGCGCGGTTTGAGCGTGTCGACACGCTTGCGCTAGTCTCGGCCCGTTTCGCGGTCACGATCCGTCCACACCCGATGGGCGCCCCGCTGGCGCGGAGAGAATCGACTTGAGCACGCCCACTGCTGCGGGAACACGCGAGCACGAACTCGACGCATTCATCCAGGGCCTCGTCGCCGAACTCCAACCGCTCGAGCTCGAGCACAATCAGGAGTTCTGGCTCGCCAACACCACTGGCGACGAGAAGCATGCGCAGCGATCGGGCGAACTTGATGCGCGCATCCGCAAGATCTTCGCGCGCGCCGAGCCCTATCGCCAGCTGCAGGCGCTCGCCGAGGCGGGACCACTGGCGGATCCGTTGTTGCAGCGCCAACTGGTCCTGCTGCTGAACGCCTACCGATCCAAACAGATCGCGCCCGAGATGATCGAGCGGCAGGTCCGACTCGAGAAGTCGCTCGAAAGTGCTTTCAATCGGCATCGCGCCGAACTCGACGGCCAACGCGTGCCCGACAATCGCATCCACGAGGTGTTGCAGGCCTCGAACGACGCGGCGGAGCGCCGGCGAGCCTGGGAGGCGAGCAAGCAGGTGGGCAGTGTGATCGAAGCGGAACTGCTCGAGTTGGTCCGGCTACGCAACGAGGGCGCTCGCTCGCTGGGTTTCGAGCACTACTACTCCATGAGCATGCAGCTCGACGAGCTGGACGAGGCCGAACTGTTCGCACTGCTCGACGATCTGGAGCGGGGCACGCAGCCGCTGTGGAACGCCTACAAGGGCGATCTCGATGCCCGGCTGGCGGCGCGGTTCGGCTGCCGGGTGGAGGAGTTGCGAGCTTGGCACTACGCCGACCCGTTCTTCCAGGAGGCGCCTGCAGCCGAGGTGGATCTCGATGTGTTCTACGCCGGCAAGGATCTCGAGAAACTGACCGAGGACTACTTCCGGGCCGTAGGGTTCGAGATCCGAGACCTACTGGATCGCGCCGATCTGTACGAACGAGAAGGCAAGTGCCAGCACGCGTTCTGTATGAGCGTGGACCGCGGCGGTGACATCCGTGTGCTGTGCAATGTGAAGAGCAACGAGAAGTGGATGGGCACCATGCTCCACGAGTATGGGCATGCGGTCTATGACAAATATGTGGATCGCTCGCTCCCGTGGCTGTTGCGTGGGCACGCGCATATCCTGAGCACGGAAGCGAGCGCCATGCTGTTCGGGCGGCTCAGCAAGAATGCCGTGTGGATGGAACGCTGGGCGGGTGCGGACGCCGCCGAACTAGCAAAACACGCAGAGCCAATCGCGCGCGCGGTGCGCGAACAGCTGTTGGTCCAGACGCGCTGGGAACTCGTGATGATCCATATGGAGCGCGCCCTGTACCGTGACCCCGAGCAGGATCTGCGCACGCTGTGGTGGGACCTGGTCGAGCGGTTCCAGGGGGTGAAGCGCCCCGAGGGACGTCACGAGCCCGATTGGGCGGCGAAGATCCACTTCAGCATCGCGCCGGTCTACTATCACAATTATCTGTTGGGCGAGATGCTCGCCTCGCAGCTCCAAGCGCACTTGCTCACGGAGGTGCTGGGCGGCGGCGGCGACGCGTGGGCGCGCTATGTCGAAAGCCCGAAGGTGGGCGAGTTCATGACGCAACGCTTCTACGCCGGTGGACGGCGAGTGGACTGGCGGGTGCTCACGACGGAAGCCACCGGTCGCGCCCTCGACCCGCGCGCCTTCGTGGACGAACTCACGGGGCGTGGCGCTCCCGCGTGAACGATCCGCGCCTGCCACTGGCGGGCCTGACGGTGCTGGACTTGTCCCGGGTGCTGGCGGGCCCCTACGCCACCCAATTGCTCGGGGACCTGGGCGCCGAAGTGTGGAAGGTCGAGCGCCCGGGCACGGGGGACGAGACGCGTGCCTGGGGCCCCCCGTTCGTCGGTGGGATCTCGGCCTACTTCCTCTCGGTCAATCGCAACAAGCGCTCGGCAGCGCTCGACCTCAAGGATCCCGCACAGCGCGCGGTGGTGCGCCGCGCCGCGTTGGCGGCCGACATCGTCGTCGAGAACTTCGTGCCGGGCGATCTGGCGCGGTACGGACTCGATGCCGCATCGCTTCGCCGCGAGCGTCCCGAGTCGATCGTGTGCAGCATCACGGGCTACGGCCAGGACGGACCGTATGCGCACTTGCCCGGCTACGATGCAGTCATGCAGGGTTTCACTGGGCTGCAGGCCGCCACCGGTGAGGCGGGAGGGCCGCCGCTCAAAGTCGGCGTGGCGCTCATCGATGTGCTGACCGGTGTCCATGCCGCGACCTCGATCCTCGCCGCGCTGGTCGGGCGGCTGCGCGGCAATGGTGGGGCGCACCTCGATGTCGCGCTGTTCGAGGTGGGAGTGCATTCACTGGTGAATGTGGGGCAGGCCGCGCTCAGCACCGGACGACCCGCACGGCGGCACGGGAGCGCTCACCCCACCATTGTGCCGTACCAGACCTTCAGCGCTGCCGACGGCCTGTTCGTGCTGGCCGTTGGGAATGACGAGCAGTGGCGTCGCGTATGCGCAGCGTTGGGCGAGCCGAGCCGCGCCACGGATCGTGCTTGGGCCGCGAATCCGGATCGCGTCCTGCACCGCGCCGATGTGGTGGGCTGGTTGGCGAGCCGCTTCGCGCTGGAGCCCCGCGCGCACTGGCTCGCACTCTTCCAAGCCGCGCGGGTGCCCGCGGGCGCGGTGCGCGAGGTGCACGAGGTGGTTGCCGATCCGGTGCTGCACGAACGGGGCATGGTTGCTGAGGTGACCCTGGCCGATGGGGCGGTGACCCCGCTCTGGCGGTTGCCATGGCGGATCGAGGGCGAGCGCCCTGCGGTCGTGCTCCCGCCGCCAACCCTCGGCCAGCATACGGCCGAGTTCCTGGCGCGATTCGGGGGCTGAACGGACGCGAGGGCTGGGCGCCGGGGAGTTCCCGCCGGGAGGAACACTGCAGCCTGCTCCTTCTTGGGATTCGCCGCATCACACGGAGCGGCTGGCCTGCGCGCGGTCGACGCCGAGTCCCCGCCGAGGTTTCGCTCCTCGGTGCACGGACGGGATTCAGCGCCCGCGCCGGGCCGGCTGATGTTTGGAGGCATTGTCCGAATTGCGACCGGGCGCGCGCTGTGACAGTCTGACCAGCGCTCGCATGGCAGCAGCCCTTGATCCGATGCACTCTTGTTAAGGAGCGGAACGATGTCCGGAACGACTTCGGCGCCTCGTGGCCTAGACGGTGTGGTGGCTGCGCAGACGCGCCTGTCCCATGTCGATGGCCTCAATGGCGTCCTCATCATCGGTGGCTATGAGCTCAAGGAACTCGCTGGCAAGGTGACGTTCGAGGAAGCGGCCTACCTGTTGTGGAAGGGCCAGCTGCCGAACGCCGAGGAAGCCAGAGCATTGACGCAGGAGATCGCGTCGTTGCGGGCCGTACCGGAAGCCGCCATGAATGTGGTGCGCGAGGCCGCTCGCAAGAAGGCGCCACCGATCGACGCGCTGCGGATGGCCTGCGCCACGCTTTCGCTGGACCTGGCCAACCCCAACGACATTTCGCCTGCGGCGGACTTTGCGAATGCGAAGATGCTCGTGGCGCGCTTCCCGACCATCGTTGCAGCGCATACGCGCCTGCTGGCGGGGCAGGAGCCGATCGCCCCGCGCACCGATCTCTCGCTGGCCGCGAACTTCCTGTACATGGTCTTCGGCAAGGAGCCCGACCCGATCGTCGCCAAGGCTCTGGATACCTACTGGGTCACGGTGATCGATCACGGCATGAATGCCTCCACCTTCGCGTCGCGGGTGATCGCCAGCACGCGCTCGGACATGGTCAGCGCGGTCACGGGCGCGATCGGCGCCATGAAGGGCCCCCTGCACGGTGGTGCTCCCGGCCCGGTGCTGGACATGCTGCTCGAGATCAAGACGCTCGAGAACGCCGAGCCATGGGTGCGCAATGAGCTCGCCGAGGGCCGTCGCATCATGGGATTCGGTCACCGGGTCTACAAAGTGCGCGATCCGCGCGCGGAAGTGCTCTCGACCTGCGCCGAGGCGATGTCAGGTGCGGTGCTGCACGATCGCCAGTTGTTCGAGTTGGCGCGCGAGGTCGAGAAGACCGTCCTGCGCGTGCTCGACGAGGTGAAACCGGGTCGCGGCCTCAAGACGAATGTCGAGTTCTACACGGCGCTGGTCCTCCAGTCGCTCGGTCTGCAGCCGAACTCGTTCGTCGCCCTGTTCGCCTGCGGGCGCTGCGCCGGTTGGGCAGCCCATGTCATCGAGCAGCATGCTGAGGATCACTTGATTCGCCCGCAGTCGGAATACATCGGACCACGCGGGCTCACGATTCCCGCCTAGGTTCGCAATGCAGTACTCCAGCGCCGTCCTCCACACCGGGGGGCGGCGCTGTGCATTAGCACCCGGATCGCCGGGGCGGATGTCCCAAGCGGGACAAGCGAATCGGGGCGCATGTCCCGAAAGGTTCGCATTTCGTCAGGAACCTTCGGGCCGCTCGTCCGTCCATTGCTCGATCCACGATTGCGCGGCAACAAGTTAGCTGTGCGATGTGCCGTTGATGCAAGGGTGGACCGGCCCTTGCGGTGATCGTGGTCACCCCTTCCGTTCGAACTCGCTCCGGCGGGTCCGGATGGTGAAGCCCAAGCGTGCGACCAGACCACCGGGTGTTCGTCGCGCGTACGCCAAGTCGACCAGATCGAGGAGAGCACCCGATGAAAGGCCGTTCCGTGGTCAGGCGCTTGCGCCTGTTGGTCCTGTTGCTGCCCGTGACCGTCGCGCTCGCGCAGGCCCCGCCGCCGCTCACGCCTCTGCTCGCGCCGCCAGTGCCTCCCGGCAATCCGATCACTGCCGCCAAAGCGAACCTGGGAAAGGTCCTCTTCTGGGACGAGCAGATGTCCTCGACCCGCACCGTGGCGTGCGGCAGCTGCCATCAGGCGAAGTTCGGGGGCGGGGATCCCCGCTCGACCGTGGGTGCCGCGGCCGCGACCCATCCGGGCGTGGATGGCATCGCCGGCACGATCGACGACATCACGGGTTCGCCGGGGGTGCCGCGCAACCTCGCGGACGGCTCGTACGCGTTGTCGGCGACATTCGGAATGAGACCGCAGGTCACTGGACGACGCTCGCCATCCCACATCGATGCGGGCTATTCGCCGTTGCTGTTCTGGGACGGCCGCGCCACCCAGACCTTCGTGGATCCGGTGACCGGCGTGACGGTGCTCAATGCCGGTGCGGCGCTGGAGTCCCAAGCGGCCGGCCCGCCGATCTCCAACAGTGAGATGGCGCACGAGACCCGGGACTGGACACAGGTGGCCGCCCGGATCGCCGCGTCACGACCGTTGGCGCAGGCGACCTCCGTACCCACCGACCTCGCCGCCTGGATCGCGGGACGAGGCTATCCGCTGCTCTTCCAAGAGGCGTTCGGCAACGCGACGGTGACCCCTGCCCGCATCGCCATGGCGATCGCCACCTACGAGCGCACGCTGTTCTCGAATCAGACTCCGCTGGATGTTGCGCTCGCGGGTGGAGCGCCGCTCACGCCTGCCGAGAACGCGGGACTCAACCTGTTCGGTTCGCTGGGCTGCGCGGGGTGCCATGCGGGCTCGCTCTTCTCGGATAACAACTTCCACTACATCGGCGAGAGTCCGGCAGCCGAGGACTCCGGTCGCTTCGTCGTGACGCGCAACCCCGCGAACCTCGGCATGTTCCGCACTCCGAGCTTGCGCAACGCAGCACTGCGACCGGCTTTCATGCACGATGGGCGGTTCTCCACGCTGCAGCAGGTCATTGACTTCTACGATCGCGGGGGCGACTTCGACGCTCCCAACAAGGCGGCCGCGATCCGTCCGCTCAATCTGGGTCCAGTGCAGAAGGCGCAGTTGCTCGCGTTCCTGACGCGACCCCTGACCGACCTGCGCGTGGCGAATGGCACGGCCCCGTTCGATCGTCCCTCGCTGTTCAGCGAAACCGAGTTGGTGCCGCTGGTGCTCGCGGGCGGAGTGAACGGGTCCGGTGGGGCCCTGCCACAACCCGTCGCCGTCGAGCCTCCGCTGCTCGGGAACAGCGACTTCACGGTGGGTGTGTTCGGCGGGTTGGGCGGCGCGGATGCAGTCCTGGTCGTCGATGCAACAGAGCCGCCCTCGACGAGTGCGATCCCCGCCACGGGTTCGTTCGCGCGGGTCGTGACCACCTTGGGCGGCAGCGGAGCGGGTGTGGGATTCGGTTCGGTCGAAGTCCCGATCGCCGCCGATCCCGCGCTCGCGGGCCAGGTATTCTTCGGGCGCTGGTATGTCCATGATCCGGGCGCCGTGGAGGGCGTTGCCTGCTCGCCCTCGTTCCGGTTCAAGGTCTTCGGCCCCGGTGGCGCCGGCGTGCTCGCCGTGGGCGAGGGCTCCTCGCCGCAGTTGCCGCGCGGGCTGCGCCTGGAGGCCAATGCCCCGAATCCGTTCGGCGCGAGCACATCGATCCGATACGAACTCTATGCGGCCTCTTCCGTGAAGCTCACACTCTTCGATGCGCAAGGTCGCGCGGTGCGTCGGCTGGTGGACGAATCCCTCCAGGTGCCGGGGCGCTATGCGATTGTCTGGGACGGTCGCGACGAGACGGGGCGAGCGCTGCCGGGCGGGGTGTATTTCTCCCGGCTCGAGGCTGCGGGCGCGGTGGATACCCGGCGCGTGGTGCGAGTGGACTGAGTCGTCCGCGTGCAGGGAGCATGTTGGCAGAGGGCCGCGCGAGTACTGGTCGCGCGGCCCGTCAGGTCACACGCCGAGGGCTGTGACAGACGGCGGCGCGCATGCGAAAATTCATAAATCTGGGGCTAAGCGCCCGGCGGTTGTTACAGGCCGGTT
>JANLOU010000545.1:0-4578 GCA_031366735.1 Candidatus Eiseniibacteriota bacterium | reverse complement strand
CCCGGACGCCTTGCAGTAGGCCATCGAGTCCTTCAACCAGCTCGAAAACCAGCCCATAACCTACCTCGACAGAGTGCAGCGGCGCGGGATGTCTGACTGGAGCCGCGGTACCGCGCTGGCCTGCGTGGCGCTGCTGCTGGTGGCGAACCTGATGGAGATCCGGCGATGGGCATAGCTTCACGGGGCATGACACGCGTGGTGTTGGTGTTGCTCGCGCTGGTCGTTATGACCGCCCTGATCGACGGCGCGTGGGCATGGCGGCAGCAGCGCTGGAACCGGCTCATCGCTGCCGGGCAGGTGCCGGCCCATGAGCGAGACGTGCCGGTCCAGGCGCAGTTCGCGCAAGCCCATGCGCTGGCCGCCAGCGGTGCAGAAGAAGCCGCGCTGCAAGGCTATCGCACCTTGCAGGGCGACTCGCCACTCGGCCAGGCCGCGCGCTTCAACAGCGCGAACCTGCTGCTGCGCCAGGCGCTCGTGCTGCGCGCCGGCACCGAGCCCGGCAAGGCCATCGCGCTGATCGAACTCGCCAAGGAGATGTACCGCGAGGTGCTGCGTGCCGACCCGCAGCACTGGGATGCGCGCTACAACTTTGAGCGCGCGCAGCGCCTGCTCGCCGAGCCCGACGAACTGGAGCCCGGGCCGCCCGAATCCCGGCGCGACGCCGAACGCGCGGCGACCACGATGCGTGGCTACTCGCCGGGCCTGCCATGACGCCTTGGCTCAAGTTGCGTGCATCGTGGTGGCAACACCGCGACCGCTGGTTGCTCGGCGCCGCCGCGCTGGCGCTGGCCGCCAGCTTCCTGAACCCGGGCCTGATGATGGCGCGCGCGCGCTTCGAGCATGTGATCGTGCTCGACGTGACGCAGAGCATGAACGTCACCGATGCGCCGATGGCCGAACCGACCGATTCATCCTCCGGTGCGAAACCGGTTTCACGCCTGGCCTACGCCAAGCACGCACTGCGCGAAGCGCTGCTGCAATTGCCCTGCGGCTCGAAGGTCGGCTGGGCGATTTTCACCGAGTACCGTTCGTTTTTGCTGTTAGCACCGGTCGAGGTTTGCGCGAACCTGAGCGAGCTGCGGGCAACGCTGGCGCAGATCGACGGGCGCATGGCCTGGTCGGGCAACAGCGAGATCGCGAAAGGCGTGCACAGCGGCCTCGGCATCGCCAGGCTGCTGCCGGGCAAGCCCTCGCTGGTGTTCATCACCGATGGCCAGGAGTCACCGCCCTTGAACCCGCACTACCGCCCTGCGTTCGACGACAAGCCGGGCGAGGTGCCGGGGTTGATGGTCGGCGTGGGCGGCCTGCAGCCGCTGCCGATTCCCAAGACCGATCCGCAAGGCCAGCCGCTCGGCTTCTGGCGTGCCGACGAAGTGATGCAGACCGACCCGCGCAGCCAGGGGCGCGGTGCCAGCGTCAGTGGCGAAGCGCTGGCCGATGACCGCAGCGGCACGGCGGCACCGTCATTGGGGGCGACGCCCGGGGCCGAGCATTTGTCGTCACTGCGTGAACCCTATCTGCGCCTGCTTGCGGGCGAGCAGGGCCTGGCCTACCTGCGGCTGGAATCAAGGCAGGCCTTGGCGGCGGCCTTGATGTCGCCGGCTCTGGCCAAGCCAGTGCAGGTTCGCGTCGACGGCCGCATCGCGCTCGCGGGGCTGGCCTTGTGCCTGCTGCTGGCGCGCCACGCGGGACTGCGATGGCGGCGCCATCAAGGTTGAAGGGGTCGGTGCTACTGTCACCGCACCCAGCCTTCGCGCTTGCAAGCGCGAAGTCCTTCGCCAGCCACAAGGCCCCGCGCAGGCGGGCCCGAGAGGTGCTACTGCCACTGCACCCAGCCTTCGCGCTTGCAAGCGCGAAGTCCTTCGCCAGCCACAAGGCCCCGCGCAGGCGGGCCCTTGTGCGCGGGCTCAGCCCAGTACCGCCTGCGACCCATCGAGCCAGCGCCACTGGCCCGGCGCCAGGTCTTGTGGCAAGGCGAGCACGCCGTATGAGCTGCGGTGCAGCGCCTTCACGGTATTGCCCGCCGCCGCCACCATGCGTTTGACCTGGTGGTACTTGCCTTCGAGCAGCGTCATGCGCAACGCGTGCTCGCCGGTCTGCTCGGCGGCGGCGGCGCGCACCGGCAGCGGGTCGTCGTGCAGGATCACGCCGTGGCGCAACTCGTCGAGCTGCCTCGCGGTGACGGGATCCATCGTCTCGATCTCGTAGACCTTGGGCACGTGCTTCTTCGGTGACGTGAGGCGGTGGATGAGCGCGCCGTCATCGGTCATCAGCAGCAGCCCGGTCGTGTCTTCGTCGAGCCGGCCCACCGGCTGCAGGCCGCGCACCCGCAGCGGCAGCGCCAGCAGGCTCATCACGCTCGGATGGTGCTTGGGTTTCTGCGAACACTCGTAGCCGGCCGGCTTGTTCAACAGCACCAGCGCCTTCGCGCGGTACGGCCAGGTTTGGCCACGCACGTTGAACTGCAGGCCCTCGGGTTCGACTTCGACGAACGGGTCTGCGCAGACCACGCCGGCCAGCGTGACAAGGCCACCCAGAATCAGGCCCTCGCATTCGCGGCGGGCGCCGAAGCCTTGGGAGAACAACACTTGGGATAGCTTCACGGGGACTCGCGGGTGTTGTCGGAAACCAGGATTGTCGGCGAGGTCAAACGTGGAAAAGCCGCCCGCGCGCTTCGCTGGTGATGGCGGCCACGCAGGGGTGGGTGATGCGGCGCTCGGACGAGATCGCGAAGAACTCTTCCACCAGTTCGGGGCTGTGGCCGAGCAGCTTCACGCCGTACTGCGCGCAGGTTTCGTCGGCGAGCACGGTGGGCGCCGCGAACACACCGCGACCCTCGCGCCCGAAAGTTTTCAGCAACGCCCCGTCGTCGAATTCGCCGACGATGCGCGGCTGCACGCCGGCCTCAATGAACCACTGCTCCAGCCGCGGGCGAATTGGCGATGCCGTGCCCTGGATCAGCATCGGGGCGCCGTGCAGGCACTGCGGGAACCGGCCCTTGAGCGTGGCCTTCAGCGGGCCGGTCGCGAAGAAGCTCATCGTCGTGCTGCCCAGTGCATGGTGGAATGCCTTGACGCTGAGTTGGCGCGGCATGGGTTCGTCGGCAATCACCAGGTCGAGCCGATGCACCGCCAACTGCGCCAGAAGGTCGCGCAGCTTGCCTTCGCCGCAGACCAGCCGCACCGGCTCGGGCACGCCCCAAGCCGGTTCGAGCAGGCGGCAGGCCACCGACTTGGGAACCGAGTCCGACACGCCGACCCGGAATTCGAGCGCGCGCGGCCCGCTGCGGGCCTGTTGCATCGCGGCTTCGAGTTCGGCGCCGAGCGCGAAGATCTCGTCGGCATAGCCGATCGCCACGCGGCCTTCATCGGTGAGTTCCAGGTTGCGGCCACTCTTGCGGAACAGCTTGCGGCCGAGCCGCTCTTCGAGCAGCTTGATCTGGCCTGACAGGGTTTGCGGCGTGGTGTGCAGTTGCTCGCCGCCACGCAGGATGCCGCCTGCCTTGGCCGCGACCCAGAAGTAGTGCAGGTGCTTGAAGTTCATCGGTGAACCGTCGTTTGCCATTCGCAGCGAAAACAAGGCATGGGTTCAAACCATGCGATTAATGCGAACTGAATTGTTTGAATATTCGAATTTACCAGATGTATGGCAGGCGCTAGATTTACTTCTGCCGCGACACCTGCGGCACTCAATGGAGCCTTGCCATGCAAATCGACATTCGCCCTTCGAACCTTGCGCTTCTGCCCGAGCATGCGGAGCGCATCACACGCCGAGCGAGTTTTGCGCTGTCGCGCCTGAGCAGCCGCATACGCCGGGTGGAGGTGCGGCTCGCTGATGTGAACGGCCCGCGCGGCGGCATCGACAAGCGCTGCCGCGTGCTGCTGCACCTGTACCGCGGCGAGCCGATGCTGGTGGAAGAGAAGGGCAGTGACCTGTTCGCGCTGATCGACCGCGCGATAGACAGGGTGGGACGAGCGGTGCACAAGCGCGTGAGTCTCATCACCCAGCCGCGCCACGCGTCGCGCATCGAGCGCCAGCATCCTGCTGTCAGAGCCCCGACGATCTGCCAACCACTACAAACAGAGACCCACCATGAAACCGATCGACCCGCCGTTCTTCCAGCCCACGCAAGCCGCCGCTGCGGCCGCCATGCACACGCCGGCCACGCCGGCCGATGCCAGCGGTCCGGCGCAAGCCGCGCCCCGCACCGCCAACGTCACACGCGTGCTCCGGAACACCTATGGCCTGCTCGCGCTGACGCTGTTCTTCAGTGCCCTCGTGGCGGGCAGCGCGGTGGCACTGCGCTTGCCGGCACCGGGAATCGTCGTCAGCCTGGTCGGGATGTTCGGGCTGCTGTACCTGACCCACAAACTGAGCGGCAGCGGTTGGGGTTTGCTCAGCGTGTTCACGTTCACCGGCTTCATGGGCTACACGCTCGGGCCGATGATCGCGCGCACCCTCACCATGGAAGGTGGCGGCCAGGTCGTGACGCTCGCGCTGGGTTCGACGGCTGTGACCTTCCTCGCACTGTCGGGCTGGGTGCTGGCCACGCGGCGCGATTTCAGCTTCATGGGCGGC
>JANLOU010000512.1:0-3896 GCA_031366735.1 Candidatus Eiseniibacteriota bacterium | reverse complement strand
AGCGGCTTGGCGAAATCCTCGACCCGCACCTTGGTCGGCCGGTCCGTCACCGACATGACGGCGAGCTTCGAGAGATCGGCCTCCGGGTAGCGCGACATCAGGACCCCGGCTTCACTTCCTGCAGCACCACGCTGATCGATCCGATCATGACTTTGGAGCGCATCATCACGGGAATCCGGCGCTCGTCATCGGTCAGCCAGATGACGAGTCGGCCCTTGTTCTTGAAGATGCCGCCCGCCTTGAGGATGGGCTCAATCACCAGACAGTCGAATCGGCCGGCCGGCGTCTTGATGTTCTGGCGGCCCAGGACTTTCACCTCGAGCGGAGCCGTCTTGCGGCTGGCATGGTAGTCGAAGGTGATGCTTCCGCCGACGGGAAGCGGTTGGGTGCGGAAATAGTAGAACGACGAAAGGGCATCCTGCACGGGACCCGCGAGGTCGAAGGTCTGACCGTTCTTATAGTGAGCCTGCAACGGGGAACCTGCGAAGGTGATGGTGTCGTTCGCGTGGAACTTGCCCTCGTGCCGATCCTCGAAATAGCGCGAGCTGTACCGCCCCTCCACATCCCAGAGGGACTCGATCCGATTGCGCACCTTATACATCTTGCTGAAGAAGCCGTTCGATTCGGCGCGCGCGACCAGGCGATAACTGGGGCGACCGTTCCACTGCACGATCTCAGGCACCTCGAGCCACGCAGAGCCCGCATGGATGAAGCCGTACTGCACGGAGAAGCGCAGCGATTCGCCAGGCTTGAAGGGTTGGACGACTCCGGGACGCAACTCGTGCGCGACCTTCTTGAAGTCCGTGGTATCGGGCAGGTGGTCGTCCGGCTCCTCGGAACGCACGGCAGCGGCGGGGATCAGCAGCAGCGCGACGAGCAATAGCCACAGGAGCCCTCGCACCCCCGCACCTGCACGAGGAATCCGGGAACGGGGCTCACGGCCGGTCAGGAGAGGCGTCAGGAGGTCCATGTCACCCCAGGGTTCACGCAAGTCCGGTGCCGAGGATCACCACAAGCGCTGGCGCGGCACTATGTCCAGCGTGCAAGCGGGTGTCAACCATCGCGTTGGCGAATCGCAACCGCTTGCTCGAAGCCACTGCCGGGGGGGCGCCTGAGTGTGTCGAGCACGCGACTCGGCGTCGCGGCGCGGTCCCGGGATGTCCAGTCCGTTCAAACCTCGACCGGCCAGTCCTGTTCGCCGAGCGTTCCGCCCGGTTCGGGGCCCAGCGCGGTGAGCACGAAACGCTCGGGCCGCAGGTACAGATTCGCCGCTTCCATCACTTCGTCGCGAGTGACCGCGAGGAAGCGCGCGACCTGCTCCTCGGGCGGTGTGTAGCGGCCGGTGTAGAGCTCCTGGCGCGCCATGTGGTACATGCGCGAGGAGACGCTTTCCTGCCCCATCACGACCGAGCCCTTGAGTTGTTGTTGCGTCGAGGTGATCTCCTCGAGGCTCGGGCCTTCGGCCAGGAGTTTCACGATCTCCTGCCGCAACAGCGTCAGCGCCTGACGCCCCTTCTCGGGCGAGACGCCCATGTGGATCGAGAGCCCGCCGCCGTCGCGCAGGAAATCAATGGAGGAGTAGACCGAGTAGGCCAGCCCCGCCTCTTCGCGGATGCTCTGGAACAGGCGCGAACTCATCCCGCCACCGAGCAGCGTTTCGAGCACGATCAGCGCATAGCGGCGCGGATCCCCATAGGGCACCGAGCGCGTGGCCAGCGACAAGTACAACTGCTGCACATCATGATCCACATGTCGCACGCTCGGGCGGAACAGCGGCGGTGGGCCGTCGAGCGTCGGCGGAGCACCATCGGGCGGCGTGAACCACTTCGACACGAGCTCGACGAGTTGGGTGTGCTCGAGCCCGCCCGCCGCAGCGATGACCAATTGGTCCGCGCGATAGCAGGAACGGAAGTGCGCCTGGAGCGATTCGCGCGTGAAGGAATCCACGCTCTCGGCGCTGCCCAGGATCGGCCGGCCCAGCGCGTGATCGCCCCACAACTGCTCGGCGAGCAGATCCGCGACGCGCTCTTCGGGATTGTCCTCGTAGGCGAGGATCTCTTCCTTGACGACCGACTTCTCGCGCTCGATCTCGACCGGTTCGAAGCGCGATCGACAGAGCAGGTCGGATAAGATCTCGATGCTCTGGGGCAGATGCTCCGACAGGGCGCGCGCGGTGTAGCACACCTGCTCGCGCGTGGTGAACGCGTCGAGCTGCCCGCCCAACGACTCCAGGCTGGAAGCGATCGCGCGCGCGTCGCGCGTCTCGGTGCCTTTGAACATCATGTGCTCGATGAAGTGGGCGAGTCCCGAGTGTTCACGGCTCTCGTCCCGTGCGCCGGTGCGCACCCAGACGCCCACCGAGACCGTGTGCCGGTCCGACATGGTCTGGGTGAGCAGAGTCAGCCCCGAGGGGAGGACGGATCGCTCGACAGCGCTGGACATGCGTGGAGTGCCCTCTCTGGCGATGCAATAAGTGAAGATGAAGACGGCGGGCGATCCCGTGGGACCGCCCGCCGCGCTGTATTGAAGCGATTACCGACGACGACCGCGATCGCGATCCCGTCCGCCACCACCGCTGCGATCCCGATCGCGTGAACCGCGATCGCCACCGCCCATGACGACGCCGCTGCCCACATAGCCTTCCGGCTCCGGGATCAGCGCACGACGGGACAGCTTGATCTTGCCATCGCCATCCACATTGATGACCTTCACCATCACCATGTCGCCGACGTTCAACACGTCCTCGACACGCTCGGTGCGGCCCCAATCGATCTCGGAAACATGCAGCAAGCCATCGCGGCCCGGCACGATCTCGACGAACGCGCCGAAGTTGACGACGCTGCGGACCTTGCCCTGGTAGACGCGACCCACTTCGGGATCCTCGGTGATGTTGCGGATGATCTCCTCGGCGCGCTTGCTTGCTTCCATGCTCACGGCCGCAATGCGGATCTCGCCGCTATCATCGATGTCGATCTGGCAACCGGTCTCTTCCGTGATCTTCTTGATCACCTTGCCACCCGGTCCAATGACCTCGCGGATCTTGTCCGGATTGATCTTGACGATCGTGATGCGCGGCGCGAAGGGCGACATCTCGGCCCGGGACGCTTCGAGCACATCCTTCATCTTGTCGAGGATGAAGATGCGTCCCTTGTGCGCCTTGGCCAGAGCATCACGCATGATCTCGAAGGAGATCCCGCCGATCTTGGTGTCCATCTGGAACGCCGTGATGCCATCGCGCGTGCCCGTCACCTTGAAATCCATGTCGCCGAGGTGATCCTCGACGCCCAGGATGTCGGTGAGGACGGCGACCTTGTCGCCTTCCTTGATCAGGCCCATCGCCACCCCCGCGACCGCCGTCTTGATCGGCACGCCCGCGTCCATGAGCGCCATGGAGGCGCCACAGACCGACGCCATCGACGACGAACCGTTCGACTCGAGGATGTCGCTGACGATGCGGATGGTGTACGGGAACGAGGTGTCCGCCGGGATGACCGGTTCCACGGCCCGCTCGGCGAGCGCTCCGTGACCGATCTCGCGACGACCCGGACCACGGATCGGACGCGTCTCGCCCACGCTGAATGGCGGGAAGTTGTAGTGCAGCATGTACGACTTCCACGACTGCCCTTCGAGCGCCTCGACACGCTGCTCATCGCTCTTGGTGCCCAGCGTGGTCACGACCAGCGCCTGCGTCTCGCCGCGCGTGAACAGGCACGAGCCGTGCGTCCGCGGAAGGACTCCGACCTCGATCGAGATCGGCCGGATGGTGTCGCAATCACGCCCGTCACTGCGGATCCCCTGATGCACGATCATCCCGCGCACGACATCGCGCTCGATGTCATGCAGCAGACCGCCGATCCGGGTGGCCTTGTCCGCGAACTGCTCGGTGAAGGCTGCGG
>JANLOU010000451.1:0-19474 GCA_031366735.1 Candidatus Eiseniibacteriota bacterium | reverse complement strand
GCCGCACGACATTCGTGATCGCACACCGTCTGAGCACCATCCGTCGCGCCGACCAGATCCTCGTGGTGGAGAACGGCAGCATCGTGGAGCGTGGCAGCCATGACACGCTGTATGCGCTGCAGGGCCGCTACCGGGACCTGTACGACCGCCAGCACGGGCTCGATAAGAATCTGTTCCTCGCGCCGGGCGAGGGGGATTCGGTGCCGGATGGCCCCGATGGCCGCGGCCGCGGCACGGGCGAGCCGGGCATGTTGGACCTGATGCAAGGTCCCGGACGCTGAGCATGTCCACCGAGGGCGACGCCCCGTTACTGCGGCACGCACCCGCGACGGTACAGGGACGCTATCTGGTGAAGCCACCACGCGCGAGCGTGGCGAAGCACCACTGGATCGGATTCCACGGCCAGGCCCAGAGCGCCGAGAACATGCTCGACACTTTCACGCGATCGGTTCCCGGGGACGATTGGTTGGTCGTGTCCGTGCAGGCGCTGAACCAGCACTACGCCGGGCGCAGTCAGGATGTGGTGGCCAGTTGGATGACGCGCCTCGACCGCGAGTTCGCGATCGCCAGCAATGTCGCATATGTCGACACGGTGGTCGCGCAACTCGAACGCGAGTTCGGCGTGCCGCAAGCTCGCGTCTTCGCCGGCTTCTCGCAGGGTGTCGGCATGGCTTATCGCGCCGGCGTGCTGGGGCGCCATCGCTGCGATGCGATCGTCACCGTGGGCGGCGATGTGCCGCCCGAACTGCTCGCCCTCCCCCCTCGGCCGTGGCCCCGGGTGTTGGCCATGACGGGCGAACGGGATCTGTACTTCTCAGGCGAACACCTCGCACGCAATATCGAGGCACTGCATGCGCGCGGGGTCGAGGCACGCTCGCGGGTGTTCGATGGTGGCCATGAATGGCCATCCGGTGCCGAGGCCGCCGCGACAACCTTGCTGCGCGAACTCGGAACGCCCCTCGACCATTGAGACGCGGGGGCGGAGAGCCTCCAGGCGGAGACTCCCTCCACCCGAGCGACGATCAGCGTTCGTCGGCGCTCAGCGAAACACCCAGATCCACATCATCGAGCGTGTCGAGGCGCGCCAGATCATCCAACAGCGGCTGCCAGCCACTCTTCGCCGCGGCCAATGCAAGATCCTGCGCCGGCGGCAATTCCTGCAGGAAGACGAACGCTGCGCCGGCCATGAATCGCCCCAACGCTTCGCGGTGATAGCCGGAGTCGCTGCGCACCTCGCGTCGGGCGGCCAAAACCTGGGCCAGCGTGGTGCCCTCGCCGCACACGGACTTCCAGCGCGACTCGATGGCCTTCGCGCGCTCGGGATCCGCAGCGCGCAACGCCTCGGAGACGAGCGCATAGTTGCTGATCTCGCCCTCGGGTGCATACGAGGTCCACACCACGCGCGCGCGGGTCGAACGCGGCACGCGTGTATGCGCGAGCGAAGTGCCATCCCGGGTGGAGATCACCTCGTAGTCCACATCCACCTGCACATCACGCACCCGGGCGACCACTTCGATGGGAATCTCCACCCAACTCACGATCGTCTGACCGTCCGGAGCCTTGTGCACGATGCGTCGTGAAACCTTGTCGCGGAAGATCTCCAGCTTCGTCTCGGAACTCACCGGCCCCACCGAACCCCAGACCACACGCTCTGCGCCACTCTTACGGCCCAGCCGCCAGGCCTCGTCGCGGGACAGATGGCCGAGCTGCGCCACCGTCATGCGCTTCTCCACCGCCTCTGCCCCGAGCACGCGGGTGAAGCTGGACCGCGGTGGCGCCAGCGCATCGGCGAGCACATCACGCCATTGATCGCCGACCTCACGGCCGAAGTTGTCGTCCCTGCCTGCGGAGGCGAACGACAGCACCGCCACGCGCGTGAGCGCCTTCTGGTACGCGCCTTCGGCCAACCGAGTGGCATCGCGGTAGCCAACGAGGAATCGCTCGCACTCGTGAAAGCGGGCGAACGCAGCCTTCGGCCGATGCGCGGACAACGCCTTGCGCCCTTGCTGGTAGTACTCGTTCGCCGCGGCCCGGCGCAGCGCGAGCTCATCCGCGGCCCAAGCCGGCGCCACGGGGACCGTGGTGTACTTCGCGGCATTCGCGCGGAAGTCTGCGAACTCCAGCACCTGCTCGGCCGCGCGAAGACTATCGACCTGGGCCAGCGCATGGATGCGACGCTGCCAATCGTCGGAGATCACCGCTCCAGCGGAAGCCGCGGCCTGCTTCGCGCGCGGATTCATCGGTTCGCGCTCGAGCGCCCGCGTGGCCAGTTGCCAAGCGCGCCAGATGTCGCCGCCCGCCAACTTCTGCTCGCTGCGCTGCGCGAGCTTCGAAGGGCCGGCACAACCAGCGACCACGGTCACGAGCAAGAGGCTTGCGGACAGCATTCGTCGGAACATGGAGACCTCCGGGGTTCTCGGCGTTATCGGCCGCGCTCGCCCGGAAGTTCACTCGCCCTGATCGAGCCCGACTTTCTTCAGCAGGACCGCGTATCGCGCGTCCCTGCGCAGCGCATCGAGGCGCGGATGCACGCGCAGGAAAACAAGTCCGGAGGCGCCCTCCTCCACCGCGAAGTCCAACCAGCGGAATGCCTCATCCAGGCGGCCGAGTCGAGCCTCGAGCCCCGCAATGCCCCACGCGGACACCACGCGATGCGAGCGGGCAGCGATCAACTCATCGAGGATCTGTTGGGCCTTGCTCGTGTTGCCGCGGCTGATCTCGAGATTCGCGAGTCCGAACGAGGGGCCGGCAACTCCGCCGGCCAACCGCAGGCCCTCTTCATATTGGGTCTGGGCCTCATCGAACCGCCCGAGCGCTTCGAGCGACCTCGCAAGGTCGGTATGAGCACCGTCGAACCGCGGATCGATCTCGATCGCCATGGTGTAGTAGACCACCGACTTCTCGTACTCCCGAGCGTAGTAGTACGCGTCGCCCACAGCGGTGTGGATCAGCATGGAGAGCGGGTCGAGGCTGAGCGCCTTGAGCATCGACTCCTGCGCCTCAGGGTGTCGCTCCGCGCAGTAGTGCACACGCCCCAGCCAATAGTGCACGGAAGCCAGCCCGGGGTTCAGCTCGATCGCGCGTTCGAACGAACGCAGGGCGGCGGCGTGATCCCCTTGGTGGGACTGGGTGTCGGCGAGCGCCGCGTATCCCTCGGCAAGCGACTCGTCCAGTTCGATCGCTCTGGTGGCAGCAAGGCTCGCCGCCCGGTACGCCTCGGCGGGAGGAGCCATGCCTCGACTGGCGCGGATGTTGTGACATTCCGCCAGACCGGCCCAAGCCGGTGCGAATGTGGGATCGAGATCGAGCGCACGCCGAAGATGCCGGATACTCAACTCGGTGGCCTGAGGCGAACCCGCCGCCAACTCGTGCCGTCCCTTCAGGTACTCCACATGCGCCTCGGCGTGAACGGCCGATCGCTTGGCGAGTTGAGTGGCCTCGCGAGGGGTGACCTGGATCGCGATCTCCTTGGCCACAGTCTCGGCCACATCGCTCTGGAGCCCCAGCACATCCTCCAGTCCTCGGTCATACCGGTCCGACCACAGTGTCTCATCGGTGCGCGCCGACACGAGCCGGACGCTGATCCGAACACGGTTCCCCAGAAGCAGCGCCGAACCTTCGAGGATCGCATCCACATTGAGTTCGCGCGCGATCTCGGGCAACGCCTTCTGCGCGCCCTTGTACCGCATGGCCGAGGTTCGGGAGATCACGCGCAATGCCTTGATCCGCGCGAGATCCGAGATCAGCGCCTCGGTCATGCCGTCGGCGAAATACTCCTGCGCCGGGTCCCTTGAGACATTCTCGAGCGGCAGGACCGCCAGCGAGCGGATGGCTTCACGCTCGGGGGCTTCGGCCGTACCCGACTTCGAGGTTTCCATGATCCTGCGGAGCGCCTCGCTCACCACCCCTGCCGAGTTCGGTCGGCGCGACGCTTCCTTGCTGAGGCATGCCGCCAACAGTTGGTCGAGTTCGACGGGTGCATCCGGCCGCGATGCGCGGACGGACGGCGGCGCGCTGTTCAGGATCTCGAACATCAACGCCTCGGGGCGGTCCTTCTGGAATGGCCGGCGCCCCGATGTCATCTCGAACAGCACCGCGCCCAGCGCGTACACATCGGTGCGAGCATCGTCGGCCGAGCCCAGTAGTTGTTCGGGTGCCATGTACGGCAGCGAACCGACGACCACGCCCGTCTGCGTCAGCGCTGCCGTGGCCTGCACGCCGTGCAACAGGCGCGCGAGCCCGAAGTCGAGCAGCTTGGGACGCCCACTGGCTGTGAGCGCGACATTGCCGGGCTTGAGATCGCGATGCAGGAACCCGCCACGGTGCGCATCCTCGAGCGCATCTCCCAGGGCGGAGCCGAGTCGGAGTATTTCGTCCAGCGGGAGTGGGCCCTCGACGAGTCGGTCCTGCAGCGTTCCGCCGGGGACATATTCCATCACAAGGAAATCGACCCCATCCTTCGCGTCGAAGTCGAAGATCGTTGCGACCCCCGGATGCGAAAGCCGGGAGAGGACATGCGCCTCGCGTCGGAACCGTTCGCGTGAGCCCGTTTCCTCGAGCGCGCCTCGCGACAACACTTTCACCGCAACATCGCGATCGAGATGCTGGTCATGCGCCTTCCAGACCACGCCCATTCCACCCTCGCCGATCTTCTCGATGAGGGTGTAATGCGAGAGCGTGCTGCCGGGAGACTGCGACATGGGGGAACCTCCGCCGAAGCGCGCGGAGTCTAATCCAGTGCGACAGGCACGGGAAACATGCGGGACCGACTCAGTCGCCGAAACAGATGCCGATCTCGCGTGCGGTGTCGACCGTGTCGCTCTCGAGCGAAACCAGTTTCATCCGTCGGACGGCTTCCTCGAGTGGCTCGTAGCGCACCGTGGGTGGCGCCAGGGACACCATCACCGAGGACTTCCCTTCCTCGAGCGCCCGAACCGCCGCGGCGCCAAAGCGCAGCGCGACCAGCCGATCGAAGCTGGTGGGCGAACCGCCGCGCAGCAGATGGCCAAGCACCACGGTGCGCGACTCCTTGCCCGTCAACTCTTGCAGTTGGCGCGCGATCTTCTCGCCGACCCCACCCAACTTCTCGGCTTGACCGATCGCCTTGCCGAGCACGGAAGTATCGCCGCCACTGGGCGCAGCGCCCTCGGCAACCACCACGATGCTGTAGCCCCGGCCTCCGCGGTCGCGGGCGCGGATGAACTCGGCCACCTTGCCGATGTCGTACGGAATCTCGGGGATGAGCACCACATCGGCATTGCCTGCGATGCCACTGTGCAGCGCGATCCACCCTGCGTAGCGCCCCATGACCTCGACCACCATGATGCGTCGATGCGAGGTCGCGGTCGTGTGAAGCCGGTCGAGACACTCCGTGGCGAACGACACAGCGGAGTCGAAGCCGAAGGTCATGAAGGTGCGGTCGAGATCGTTGTCGATGGTTTTCGGCACACCCACCACGCGCAGGCCCTTGCACGCGAGCGCGTAACCGATCGAGAGCGAGCCATCCCCGCCGACGGTGATGAGTGCATCGAGCCCGGCCGCGTTGAACTTCTCGATCAGTTCGTCGCTACGGTCGACCTCGAGGATGGACCCGTCCGGCTGCTCGACCGGGAACCGAATGGGGTTTCCCCGATTCGTGGTGCCCAGGATGGTGCCGCCCAGGTGTGCGATCCCAGCCACCGACTCGCGCGTGAGTAGGAACACGCCGCCATCGGGATAGAGGTCCGGGGTGAGCAGGCCATTGAAGCCCTCGCGGATCCCATAGCACTCCCACCCGCGCTGGATGGATGACATGACCACCGCGCGGATGACCGCATTGAGCCCGGGCGCATCTCCGCCCCCGGTGTTGATCGCGATCTTCCTGATTCCGTGGTTGCGCATGGCGGCCACTGTACCTCAAGGGCGACCTGCTCCCGCGAGCAAGCCGCCCCCTTGGTGTCCCGACTGCTACTGCGCCAGCTTGAGGACTTTCTGCACCAACTCTTTGCTCCCCACGCGCAAGCGCGCGAAGTATGCCCCGGAGGGCAGTGCGCGACCTGCATCGTCGCGGCCGTCCCACACCCAGTCATGGTCTCCTGGCGAGAGCGGACCCAGCGTGCGCGTGCGCCGAACCCGTCCCTGCACATCGAGGATCGTCATCTCGACGCGCGTTTCGGGCGTGGGCAACACGAAGCGCATACGCGCGGGGCCGCGCGACGGATTCGGTGAGGGAGCAAGGAACGCCAGATGCGGCGCCCCGGCATCCGGTCCCGCCGCCAACAGTTCGCAGGCCACCGGATTGACGCGCACATTGTCCAGGTACCAGCCATCCAGTTCGATGAGCGGATCGCTCGTCAACCGGAAGCGCACCAGCACGCGTTGACCGACCCAGTTCGCAAGACTGATCCGCTCGTGCCGCCAGTCGGTGGGGCCGGCCACATTGTCGCCCCAACGACTGTCGTGGGATTGGTCGTACCGCGCGAGTTCGATCCAGGACTGACCCTCGTTCGCAGAGAGTTCGACGATCCCGAAGTCGAAGCCTGCCTCGGTGATGCAGATCTGATCGAAATCGAGCACCGAGCCCCACGGTAGGTCCGCCGGAATCCCCAGCGTGGCGATCGCGCTGGTGAAGCAGCTCTCCAGCACGCCGTGACAGCTCTCGTAGGGGCCCACCGGACTGTCGGTGAATGAGAATGCGCCCGCCGAGGCGAGCCCCGGCATCACATCCCAACGGCTCCCCTCGGTGATCCAACGGGCGGCGTTGCCCGACTCGAAGTCATCGCCCGACTGACAGTCCACATTGCCGGCGAACTCGAACACGCGCGTGCGCTGGGTTTCGGTCCCTGCCACGAAACCGGAGACCTCGTAGCGGTACACACCGCGGTTGGCGTGATCCACATACTGACCGGGCGCTCCTGCAAGCGTGACCACACGAACGCTGTCCCGGTAGATCGCCACGGAATCGTATGCGGACGCGTTGAGCCATCGCACGGTCACGGCGTCCTGCACATCGGTCGAGTTGGCGGCCTCGGCCTGCACCGATGCGGGTGGCGCTAGCACGGCGTTCGCCGGGCGCTCGAACGCGAGCAGGTCGTACTCACCCCAATCCGTGTCGGATCCCGCGTGACGCACACGGACATAGTAGGTCGCGGACGCATTCGCATAGAAATCGAGTCGAGCGTCGCGAACCGACGGCTCTGCATTGTTGTTCGCCCCGAGCACCTGTCCGTTGCCGTCCACCAACTCGATCGCCGGGTCGGTGGCGCTGAACGGACCGCGTGCCTCGAAGCCATAGCGTTTGCCCGCGGTGGCGGCGAACGCGATCACATCGACATCGCCGACGCCGTACAGTGTGTGGGCCTGCGGCGAAGGGTGATTCGCCGAACCCAGACTGCCGGGCTGGGGAGTGAAGTCCGTCGCAGCATCGGTGTCGGTGCCGCTCACATCGCGAGCCAGGTCGAGCGGCGCTGGCGGCGAGTCGAGCACCCCCGTGAACGCCGTTCCCGCTGGGACCGAGGCGGAGCTGTTCACGCCATTCGCGGCGCGCCAGCGAACAAAGTCCACAGCGGTGCCGTTGGGCATGCGCAACACGCACGCCCCGTCGATGCCGTTGTTCCACGAAGCGTTGAACGCGCGTTGATCACCGGCGTACAGGTGGTGCCGCCCGTTGTCGAGTTGGCTACCCCCCTCATGCACTGCGACCACCTCCCCGCCGTCCAGTTGGAACGGTGGGAAGGTATAGATGCGCGTGGGATCCTGAGTCGTCCCGTTGGCGAACACCTCCAACTGCCAGCCGGTGAGATCCACCCGGTCCGGCGTTCCGTTGGAGAGCTCGACGGCATCCAGGGGCCCCATGTGCAGTTCGTTGATGACGATGTGGCGCGATGCCGCCACCGTTTGGGGCACGGGCACGATCGAGGGGGCGCCGGCGGCGATGCCGTCCGGTTCAGCCGCGTCGGAAGCGAAGGGCATCCGCGCGTTGGTGACGAACACCGCCTGCATGGCGGCCAGTTGTGCGTTCGCACCATTGCGAGCGAACCAACCCTGCCAGTAGTCCTCCACGGTGATCACATTCGCGGGCGGCACGGAAGGCAGGTAGTCATGCTCGATGCCCCATGCGGCGCCGTCGCTCACTTCCATCGGGTCGTCGTCAACGCCCGGAGTCGCATCTGGGGTCGAAGGCCCGTCGACCATGTCCCAGAGCGCGGAAGTGACATTCGTTTCGTTGGCCGAGCCGCGCTGGCCGATCGGGGCTCCCGTGTTGGCGAAGTTCCCGGTCTCGAAATCGTACGAGAACGAGAGTGCTCCCGGAGTGCCCACCGGCGGCGGAATCTCGAGGTCGGCGTACAGGCTGACGAGTGCGTCGATCGGCTGACCCAGCAGATTCGTGCGCGTCGTGGCGCGCAGTTCGCGGACCTTGGCGCAGTGGTAAGTGGCAGATCCCTCGCCGTAGGCCAGTCGCACATTGGCATCATTGTCGCCGATGTAATGCGCACCCCCGGGATTGTCGGAACGCGAGAACAGGTCATCGAGCCAGTGGCCGGTCTCGTGCAAGATGACCGTATCCGACCAGCCGTCGGTGTCGGCGTTCGGTTCGGCGCCGATGAACACTCCCTGGAGAGAGTAGTTGGAGCCGAACACGGGCGGCGGATTGCCGGGCGTGCCGGTGGCCTTCCACGCGTACACGAGGAACTGGGCCGCGGTGGGAAGCGCGCCATTCACCTGCGGCTGAGCCACCCAATCGAAGAAGTCCACGCCGTTGTCGAAGATGTTGAAGGCCTGCGCCACCCCCATGCCGTCGGTGTCCTGGATGAGGTAGGTGCTGAACTGCAGGTCCTGCGTTGGGGAATGATTGACCACGATGTCGCTTGTGATCGAGTAGAGCGTCGAGCCAGTGAGTTCCAGCTGTCCCGTCGCGACATTGCGGACGAAGTTGTCCACCACACGGACCTGATAACCAGCCGGGCGTCCGTCCGTGATGCAGCGGGCGTAAGCGTTGACCGGAAGCGTCTGGCCCGTGACGGCGACAGCGAAGAAGCCCGCCGCGTCCGTGGCGCCGCTCGCCATCACTTGTTGCGTGACGGCATTGACGATCTCGATGCGGGCGCGGCGGATGGGCAGGTTCTGGACCGCGCCGGTGTATCCATTGCCATTGAAGAGCCGGTCCTCATACAGAAAGCGGCCCGAAGCCGTGAACGCGTGGGCAGCCGGTGCGAGTAGCAGCATCAGGGCGGCCGCGTGGAAGAAGCGCTTCATCGTTCGATCCTCCTTGCAGCGACCTCGGCGACCAACTCGCCGGTGGAAGTGCGGGCGGTACGCGGATGTTCGGACGCACCGTCCGGGAGCAGGTTGAAGGTCGCGCCACGGCGGGTGAGGCCGAACGCCCCCTCGGCCTCGATCTCGAACTGGATCAACGAGCGAGCGCCAGATGCGGGGACCATGACCGAGAACTCAGCATCCGCTTGCCCGCCGGCAGGGACCGCACGCAACGGGACAGTCCGAAGACCCGTCACGGCGGCCCCGCCGGAGGAGGAGAGCCGGACTTCCGCATGCTCGAAGGCGCGCTCGGCCTGCAGGTTCACGCGCAGTCGCAGCATCTGGCCGCGGCGCACCGGGTCGAGTGCGGTGATGTGAACCGCCACAGGATGCTGGATCGCACCGCGACAGACGACGGGGAGCTTCGCCGTGCTCGTGGCGGGTGTGCGGACCGCGCTCGGCAGGCGATCGGCGGACCTCGCGAGTGTGGGAGCGAGCACTGCAAGCACCATGGGAATGGCGGCTTGGAGAATCCGGGTTGTGAGCGTGCGCATCGTGGCCTCCTGGAAGAAGAGAACGGGCAGCTCGCCGTACCAGCGAGCGCGCCAAGACTCCGGGAGACCGCTTGACTGGGAGTTGAGTGGGGGCGGGGAAACGGCTGGGAACACTTCGGGCCCGGCGTCTTGATGACCGCCGGGCCCCGCCCATGGCACGGGATCCCCCGATACCGCGCTAGAGCTCGAAGTGGTGCGACACCTTCACCAGGAACACATTGTTGGCGGGCGTCCGCGAGAGCTGTGAGAGCGAGTTGTCGAGGCTGAAACTGCCGTCATTGACGCGGTCCGTGCGCTCCTGTGTCCAGACCAGGTAGGCCGCGGAGCCAGGCAGGTATTCCCAGCGCAGGACCGCGTTGCCGCGCAAGGAACGGACCGTGAAATCCGGGCGGCCGACGGCGAACGGCGCTGCAGGGCCGGCGCCGTCGGGATCGGCCGTGCCGGTGTTGGAGTCGAATGTGGAGCCCGGCGTCACGCCGTAGATCACGAAATCAGAGCTGCGCGGCCGGGCGAGTTCCTTGAAGCCCGTGTAGCGACCGGAGGACACCAAGGGTTGCGCGTACACCTGGAAGCTCAGGTTGGGGGTGATCGCGTAGTCCACCCGCAACTGCGCCGCGAATGTGGTCTGGTCGAGATCCGCGAACACATACCGCGAGCCATAAGTCTCGCTGGCCAGCCCGTCCGTGACCCGCTTCACATACTGAGTGCTGTTCTTCGAACGACTGAACTCGGGACCCACACTGAGCGTGAGATTCGGCAGCGCCTTCCAGTTGGCGCTGGGGCCGATGCTGAAGCTGAATCCGTTCGCTCCGTCCGCGCCGCCCTCCACGGAGAACGAGTAGAAGAACGGCGCGTTGCCGTCGGTATCGAAGTAGATGCTGCTGTTCATGCCGCCTGGGGTGCGCATCAGCGGACCGCCCCGTGTGCGCCGATCGCTCAGCAGGGAGGGGCTCGCATTGATGCTGGCATTCATGCTGTAGCGATTCGTGAACTCGACATTGCCCCCCAGATGGACGCCCCCGGAGGTCTGGATGCCGCCGGTGTTCCAGCCCGAGTACACCGCGCTGATCACATTGGCATACTGCCGGATCCCCTTGGGATCATTCCATTGGTAGCCCATCCCGAAATGGGTGTTGATCACATCGTTGCGGAACAGGAAGCCAAGGTCGTTATTGTCGAATCCCGGCGACATGTAGCCCAGCGCGGAGTTGAGCAGCACCCTGCCGTTCTGCTTGTTGAGCCAGACGCGGCCGCCGTAGCCACCCAGCGAAGTTGCCGAGGAATCGACCCCCAGGTAGTCGAGGTCCGGGCGTTGGTAATAGTGCGCGGAGCTGCGCTGCAGGCGGGTGATGCGCTCGCGCGTACCGCTCACATTGGTGCCCGCGGCCCACCCCGACAACACATAGGTGCGATCCTTGTCGAGGAAAGTCCAGCCGTCGAGCGCCGTCACCAGATTCGAGCGATTCATCTGCGCATCGAGCGCATCGCCGGCTTCGAAACGCCGCGCCACGGCGGTGGTCATCAGGCCCAGCCCCTGGCGCCGATCATTGAACTCGCGCATGCCGCGCAGGACGCCATAATACGAGAACGGTTCGACCGACGCTCTGAAGGGGACTCCGCCGGTCGACAGCTCTGCGTCCTCCTGGCCGGTGACGGCGTGCAGCGTGCCAAAGTTCCAACCCTTCGCGGGCTGGCCCGTCAGCTTGGCCGCTCCCAGGATGTGGGCCGCCAACGGCACCTTCACGAAGTCGGCCGCGGGGGCATTGCCCTGAGGGGCGCGACCGATGCGGCGTGGGTAGAAGAAGATCGGCTCGGGCCAGTTGAAGTTCCAGTAGTCGTTCGCACCATTGTTGCCGGCGCGGAACACCGACGCGCCCTCCACGAAGAATGGACGCTTCTCATCGAAGAAGGTCTCGACATCCGACAGGTTCACCTGCGCCGGGTCGATCTCGACCTGCCCGAAGTCCGGATTGACCGTGGCATTCAAGGTCAGATTGGCGCCCAGGCTGGTGCGCAGGTCGCCACCGACGGCGCCCTTCGTGTCGAAGCTGTCGTGGAAGGGGTCGTTCGCTTCGTGCACCACGGCTTCCCCTTTGCCCGTGACATATGGAATCAGCTCGACCGTGTGCTTCGCTTGGATTCCCTTGAGGCCATGGAGTTCGGGGAAGAGCGAGTTGAAGCCACTCTGCCCGCGTGGCGCATACGACAATGCCGCGCGCTCCCCGCTGCGGACCAGCCGGCGATCGAGCGACACTCCCCAGACCATGTCTGCTGATGAGTTGAAACGGAGTTGCGAGAATGGGATCTTCATCTCCGCGTACCAGCCCTTGCCGTCCCGTTTCACCTGCGCCTGCCAAACGGCATCCCACGAATCGTCGTCCCAACCGTCGTTGTAGAGCGTGCCATCGATCAGTGTGCCGGCGGCACTGACGCCGAAGTAGTAACCGGTGCGCTTGTCGTGGAATGGATCGAGGAACGCGACGAACATGTCCGACCGCACCCCACCATCGCGGCGGCCCAGGCGTGCCACGATCGAATCCGGGGTCGTGTCGTAGAGCCATGCCGCGATATAGATCGCCTCGTCGTCGTAGGCGATCCGTGCCTCGGTCCGCTGGCGCGGCGGGGCATCTTGATCGGGATCGCGTTGCTTGAACGAAGTGATGAGGTCGGCGTTCCGCCAGACCGGTTCATCGAGCACGCCATCCACCACGATGGGACTGCTGGTGCGCATCGCCGTCAGGGGTGGAGCGGTGTATGCCCGAGCGGACCTGGCGGCACACACCAGCACGACGGACAGGAGCAAACGAGTGAGCCAGGGACGCATCAGGAACCTCCAGGGACGATCCGGGCTGGGATCGCATCCGGTACACGCGGCCGAGTCAGGAAGGCGGTCGCTCGCGTCACCAGGGATGTCGGCATCTACGCAAGGTAGTCGCGCCGGGTTGCATCGAGCGGCGGCGGGACATGGGATTGGACGGTCGAAGTGAGGACGACCGTTGCAATCGAAATGGCTTTGCGCTCGCGCTGCGTGACCAACGCGTGCGGGTGCCCGACGAGCGTGGCGGACGCCCGGTCGAGGGCGTCGAGCCTGCCGGCGTCAGCCTTCGACCAGAAGCTCGACGGCGAGTTGTGCGGCCACGCGGGCATTGTGCCGCAGGAGCGATCGATTCGCCTGCACGCTCTCGCCCGCCGTGATCCGCCGCATGGCTTCGAGCAGGAATGGCGTGACGGCGCGCCCCCGCACGCCTTCGGCCTGCGCCGTGTGAAGCGCACTCTCGAGGGCGCGTTCATAGAGTTCCAATGGCATCTCATCCGCGACGGGGATGGGATTGGCGATGACCACCCCGGTGCCGAGCCCTAATGCGAAATGGGCGCGGATCGCGCGCGCCAGTTCGGCAACGGTCTCGAAGCGCCGGTCCACGGGCAGCCCGCTGGAGCGCCGGTAGAACGCAGGGAATTCATCGGTCCGCAGCCCGAGCACGGGCACTCCCAGTGTCTCGAGCATCTCGACCGTCCGCGGCAGGTCGAGGATGGCTTTGGCCCCCGCGCACACCACGGCAACCGGGATACGCGACAGGGCGGTGAGATCCGCGGAGACATCTCCGCTGCTCGAAGCCTCGCGATGCACCCCGCCGATCCCACCGGTGGCGAACACGGTGATGCCGCTGCGCTCGGCAGCGAACATCGTGGCGGCGACCGTGGTGGAGCCGAGCCCACCGCTGCTGACGATCGCGGCGAGATTACTGAGGTTGAGCTTGCTCACGCCCGGGGAAGTGGCGAGTCGGTCGAGTTCCGCGCGGCTCAGACCCACACGGACCATGCCATCGAGAACGCCGATCGTCGCGGGAGTCGCGCCGTGTTCGGTGACCTCGCGTTCCAGCGCGAGGGCGGCTTCCACTCCGTCGGGATGGGGCAAGCCATGCGTGACCACGGTGGTCTCGAGTGCCACGACCGGCCGGCCGGCCGCCAGCGCGCGCGCCACGGATTCTGCGTAGGTGAATCGCTCCCTCATGACGCGACCTCTCTGTGGTACCACCCCCGCAAACGAGCTTCGGCGTCCGCGCGCGTGGACTCCAACAATCCGGTCGGGCCCCACGCCTCGATCGCATAACTGGCCGTGACGATGGCTCGGTGGACGCAATCCTGCACGGACAGTCCTGCCAGATGCGCGGTGATGAAGCCCATCGCGAAGGAATCTCCCGCGCCCGTGGGGTCGATGACTCCGTGCGTGCGCGCGGTCCAAGTATGGAAACGCTGCTCGTGGGCATCGTAGAGCAGCCCCCCCTTCAAGCCCCGCTTGAACACCACGAAGCGCAGCTTGCCACTCACCAATCGCGGCAGCGCGGCCAGCGGATCGGTCTGCGCCTGCTCGAGCTGCAGCTCATCCTCGCTCGGGAAGAACGCGTCCGCCTGCGCCAACACCGCACGCCAACGCGGCAGCGATGCTTCGGTGATCGCCACATGCGGGTCCACCGACACGAACGCGTTGGAGGGGAATGAGGCGAGCAACCCATGCTGCACTTCGATGGGCATGGGCGCCAGATGGAACGCGCGCGCCTGCGCGAAAGCCGTGGGGACATGCTGCGGCGTCGGGGAGACTTCCTCGTGGGAGGGGCAGCCGAGTCGATGGATCACGCGACGAATGCGTCCCTCGTACAACAGCCAGGTGCGCACGCCGGGTCGCCCAAGCGGGAGTATGCCCGAAGTGTCGACACCGCGCTCCTCGAGTTGCCGCAGCACTGGCTCGGGATAATCGTCGCCTCGCAGGCTCACGCCGCCCACCCGCGCGCCCCACAATGCTGCCGCGAGCGAGCTGTACAGGATGGCGCCTCCTGCCTGCCCCATGCGACTACGCCCGTCGGGGAACACCAGGTCGTCGACCAGCAGGTTGCCGAGCACGACCAGATCGGGGCTCACTGGCGGCCTCGTTCCATTCAGGCGAGCGGGCCGAGGGCCATGAACGCGCGCGCCACGGCCTTCACCGCATCGAGGTCGAGCGCGTGGTTCCAGCGTCCGTCCTGCTTGACCGACGAGCCCACGATGAATCCGCTCGCCTCGCCATAGCGCGCGAGGTTCCCGGGCGTGAGCCCGGAACCCACCAGCACCGGCGCGGATACGGCCGCGGATACTTCACGCACTTCGCTCGGAGATGTCTCGGCGCCCGTTGCGACCCCGGTCACCACCACGCCATCGGCGAGGAAGAACTCGGCAGCCCGTGCGGTCTCGACCAGCGACACATCCGCGGTGATCGCGTGGGCGCTGTGCTTCTTCTTGATGTCGGCGAACACCAGCACTCGCTCGGCGCTGATGGCACGGCGGTAGCGCAGCAACTCGCCGGCGCTGGATTCGATCAGACCCTCATCGGCGATGTGCGCGAAGACAAAACCCTCGACTCGCACGAACTCGGCACCACACGCGTGCGCCACGGCGAGCGCCTCGTGATTTGCCCCCGCCAGCACCTGCACGCCCAACGGCAGACCGGTCTCGCGTTTGACCTCCCGGCCCACTGCCGTCATCGCCGCGGTGATCTCGGGTCCGACGCCCCCGCGAAGGTAGGGTCGATCGTGCATGTTCTCGATCGCGAGCGCCGTGTATCCAGCCTCTCGATAGACGCGCGCCTCGGCGACCACATGCTGGATCAACTTCTCGACACTGTGGTGCGCTGCGGGGGTGCCGGGCAGCGCACCCACATGTAGCATCCCGATCAGCGCCCGGGCGGCGCCGAGGCGCTCGCGGAACAACGCAGCGGAGTCCATGGGGCGCAGCCTACCGGGGTCCGTTGCGCTCGTCACGCCGGCGACCCTTGCGCCTCGATCGACCCCGGCTCAGCGCGCAATCGCCCGGACGCGCATCCAGGAGACCATCGTGTCCACGGCCCCCGGCACCTCGCGTGGCCAGTCGAATGGCTCTGCGCCGCTCGGCTGCAGCTTGAGCACATGATTCGCGCGCGGGAACACTCGCACCGTGGCATCGGGGTGGCGCGCCCCACGCAGGGTCGCCTCGAGCGTTGCCGCACTGCGTGGCCCCGGCACCAACTCGTCGCGTTCGCCATAGATCGCCAGCACCGGCACGCGCAGCGCACGCCATGAGGGCAGGGGGTCTATCGCACGGGCCTGCACGAACCACTGGGGGTAGCGCCCCCCCCGCGTCGGGCGCCCGCGCACGCTGTCCTGCCACGCGAAGTTCTCGCCCAGCGTCCATGCTGGCCCCGACACTGCGACGACGAAAGCTGCGCGGTTGGCCATGGCCACCTGAGGTGCCAGGAATGCTCCCTGCGACAAGCCCCAGAAGCCAACATGCGTGGAGTCCACATCGGGACGTGAGCGCAGCAATCGGAACGCTCCGCCCGCATCTGCCACCAGATCGGCAAGCGTGTAACCGTCCGGGTCCCCACTCGAAGCGCCCGACCCGCGTTTGTCGTACACGATCGCAACGAACCCTGCGCGCGCGAAGCGGTCCGCAAGGGCGTTGAGGCTGGCGCCCAGATTCTGGGTGGAGCCCTGCATGAGCACCACGCCGGGATTCGGCCCTTGCGTGAGCGGCGTGTAGAGCCGCCCCGCGAGCCATACACCGGAACCCGCGAAGCGCAGCGTATCGACGCGATAGGGGAAGGTCGACGGATAGGTGCGACGGAGTGAGAGCTGGGGCAGCGTGGCCTTGCGCTCCGGATGTGGGAACCGGGACGAAGTGAACGCGCCCACGATCAGGTTGCGGCGCAACCAACCGTCGAATGTGAGCGGCGCCTCTTCGTCGGGAATCACGAAGTGCACGCGTGGTTCGGCATACGCGAAGGTCGCGATGGGACTATCGCGGATCAACATCTCATCGCTGGTGATCCGTGCCGCCAACGAATCGCCACGCCTCTCCACATCCAGTTCGAGCCTCACCGTGGCGTCGCGATACGAGGCGTTCCCGAGCCAGTGACCCACGAGCGCATCGGCGGACTGGCGATCGGGTGGGCCGCACGAACCCAGCAATGTGGCGGCACACAACCCCAATAAGCGAACGCGTGCGAAGGCGCCGCGCGGGATCACCGCCCCCACCAACCGTCCACCTTGGCGATCACTTCGGGCAGGTTCCCGACCGGATCGGGATAACCCTCCTTCCATGTCGCGTCGATGCCGAGCGGGCCCATGCACTGCAACCACGCGCCACGGGTCTCGATGCGTGCGGGAATCGTGTCGCGCGCGCAATCGAAACGCGTGAACACCCCCCACAACAACAGGTCGTCATCCTCGAGCGCGAAATCCGCGCTCACCGCGACGAGTAACTTGACCGCGGCGTACTCGGGACGCCGCACCAGCGCTTCGACCACCGCGCGCCCCTCGCCCGCCACTTGCACCACCAGCATACCGCCCCATGCGAGGCGATACGCCTGGACTCGCGCGTCGAATGCGCGGGGGTCGGGAAGGTCGCGCAATAACGCAGCGGGTTGCACGCCGGTGCCGGGCGAGTGACCACTCGAGCCCACCGGCTTCGCGTGCGATTGCGCATCGAACACCATTTTGCTGCCCAGGTTCATGTTGAAGCTGGTGAAATCCAGCGTGTCGAGCGGGACGCCGGGAATGAGCATGAAGTCCTCGGCGGGATCGAAGTGCTTGGCGATCGCTTCGAACACCTGCGCGCGGTCGCGCGGGTTCACATCCCCATCGACCAGGACGATCATCTTGGTGAGCGAGAGCTGGCCGGTGCCCATCAGGCCGAGCGCAGTCTTCTTGCCCTCCTTGGCAAAGCGATTCTCGACTGCGACCACGAGCAGATTGTGAAAGCCCGCCTCGAAGTAAGCCCACAGGTCCACGATCTCGGGGTGGATCACCCGGAGCACACCCGTGAACATGTCCTGCACCGCCTCGCCCATCCATTTGTCCTCCTGCGGCGGCTTGCCCACGACGCTGGCCTGGAAGATCGGTTGGTGGCGGTGCGTGATGTCCTTGATGTGGAACACCGGGAATGGCGCGGCGTGCGAGTAGTGGCCGAAGTGGTCGCCGAAGGGCCCTTCGGTGCGCCGCTCACCGGCCGGCACGACGCCCTCGATGATGAACTCGGCCTCGGCGGGCACGCGCATGCGCAAGGATCGCGACTTGGCCAGACGGGTGGGGGAACCGCGCAGGAATCCCGCGAACGCCAACTCGTCGATGCCCTCGGGCAACGGGGCCACGCCCGACAACAGAGTCGCGGGATCGGCGCCTACGGCGATCGCCACCTCGAGGGCCTCTCCGCGCTTCTCGGCCTTATGGAAATGGAACCCACCTCCTTTGCCGATCTGCCAATGCATCCCGGTGGTTTTCGCGTCGTAGCAGTGAATGCGGTAGAGGCCGAGGTTGCGTTGATGCGTTTCGGGGTCCTCGGTGAACACGAGCGGGAAAGTGATGAACCGACCGCCGTCCTTGGGCCACAGCTTCAGGATGGGCAGACTCGAGAGATCCGGGCCGAGTGAAAACTGTTGCGCGGGGCCGCGTCCCACCTGTTTCGGTCGGCTCGCCAGCACGCGCGGAAGTGAGCCACGGAGCGCCCACAGATCGGAAAGCGCCTTGGGCGGAACGGCGTGGAAGAGTTCCTCGATCTCGGCGCCCACCGCGCGCGGCGAGCGGCCGATGGCCCACTGGATGCGCCGCGTTGCCGCGAGCACATTGACTGCAAGCGGGAACCGGGCCCCGCGCACATTCTCGAACAAGAGCGCCGGGCCTTCGTGCTTCGCTTCGCGGCACGCGATCTCGGTGACCTCGTACTCCCAATCCACCTCGCGCGTGATGCGCTTGAGGTCGCCCTGACGCTCGCAGTACTCGAGGAATGCTCGCAGCGTGTGGAACACCGGCCAACTCCGTTCGTGGGCGCGCGCCGCGCGTTATTCGAGATCCGCGCCGCGCCAACTCTGGCCAGACGGCTCACCGAGCAGCGAGAGGATCTTGTCCGTGAACCCCGAGACGAGTTGCTCCAGATCACGAGGATTGCGGTACCAGGGGGGCGAGATCGGCATGATCACCGCGCCTTCGCGCGAGAGCTTGAGGCAGTTCTCGAGCGCGATACTCGAGAGCGGAGTCTCCCGCACGCAGAGCACGATCCGCATGCGCTCCTTGAGCGCCACCGCCGCGGCGCGCGTGATGAGCGTATCGGCGATGCCCGCGGCGATCTTGGCCAGCGTGCTCACGCTGCACGGCACCACCACGAGTGCGTCGTGACGATTGCTGCCCGAGCTGAAT
The DNA here is from genome assembly GCA_031366735.1 of Candidatus Eiseniibacteriota bacterium. Classification (GTDB taxonomy): domain Bacteria; phylum Eisenbacteria; class RBG-16-71-46; order RBG-16-71-46; family RBG-16-71-46; genus CAIXRL01. Next base: position 486 of record JANLOU010000451.1, on the reverse strand, counting down.
GGCGCGGCCAGGTCCGCGTCGCTGTAGAGCTTCTTCACATGGGGCTCGAGGTCGCTGGGCTTGAGGTCGAGCTCACTCTGGAGCACATGCCGGGCCCAGTCGCTCAGGACCAGGTACTTTTCCCCGGGGCAGCGTTTCACGAAATCCACGCCGTGGATCGCGCCGGAGGCACCGGTCATGCCGATCAGGTAGCGCGCCATCAGAACCCTCCGTTGCCCAAGCGTGCGGCCAGGACCATGAGCAACACCGCGAATCCCACCCAGACATTGGTTTTGAAGAAGGCCAGATTCACATCCTCGGCCCACCGCTGTTCCATATAAAGGAGCGCGATGGCAACCCCCAGGAATGGCAGGGGCAACAGCCAGCCGCGCCACGAGGCGAAACCTGTCCCGAGCACCAGGCTCGAGCATGCCACGAAGAGCATGCCGATTGCGACCAAGTGCAAGCCCCACGAGACGCGCAGCGCGCGTTCGCGGCCCAGCCACG